>NZ_JAOXMC010000090.1:0-290 GCF_026343815.1 Pseudomonas sp. BJa3
GAGGTGCGCAAGCTGCTCGATCGCGTCAAGCACCCGGTGCTGCTGATGGTCGACACCATCTCCGGCCTCGGCTCGATGGAATACGAGCACGATGCCTGGGGCATCGACGTCTCGGTCGCCGGCTCCCAGAAGGGCCTGATGCTGCCGCAGGGCCTCGGCTTCAACGCGGTGTCGGAAAAGGCGCTCAGCGTCGCCAAGGCCAACGAGGGCATGCGCTCCTATTGGGACTGGCAGGAGGTCATCTCCTTCAACAAGCTCGGCACCTTCACCTACACGCCCGCCACCAATCT
>NZ_JAOXMC010000091.1:0-289 GCF_026343815.1 Pseudomonas sp. BJa3
GGCATCACCCAGCCGGCGCTGTCGAACGCGCTCGCGCGCCTGCGCGACACGCTGCCGGATCCGTTGTTCATCCGCGAGCGCTACGGCATGCAGCCAACCCAGAAGGCGATCGCGCTGGCGCCCGGCATCGCCGCGGCGCTGTCGCAGGTGGATGCGCTGGTGCTGGGGCAACGGCAATTCGATCCATCGCAGGCGGAGCGCCTGTTCACGCTGGCGCCGAACAGCTACGTGGAATTCGTGCTCGTGCCCGCCATCGTTGCGCGGCTGCGCGAACGCGCCCCGGGCATCC
>NZ_JAOXMC010000092.1:0-289 GCF_026343815.1 Pseudomonas sp. BJa3
GCTTCTCCGCGGCAGCCATGCGCTGTTCGAGCGCCTCGGCCGCGGCGCGATCCCGGGCGGAGACGCGCTGGGCGTAGGAGACGGGTGACACGAGCAAGAGGGACAGGGTGGCCGCAATGGGCCAGTAACGCAGGCAGGCGGGAACCGCGAAAGACATCAGGTGGGCATCCAGAGTGTGAGTCGGGAGGGGAGCCCTGGCCGCGCGCCGCGGGCAAGGTCGGACGTCATGGAACGTTGCACCGCCGCTCGCGTCCAGCCGCTAGAATCGCGGCATCATCACGCGAGGTTG
>NZ_JAOXMC010000093.1:0-288 GCF_026343815.1 Pseudomonas sp. BJa3
TCGCCGGCCTGACGGCCGACGATGCTGACGCCGCCGAGCTCCTCGCTCAGGCGTGCGGCGACATCACGCAGCAGGCCGTCGCCGGCCGCGTGGCCTTGGGCGTCGTTGACCCGCTTGAAGCGGTCGAGGTCGATGAAGAGCACGGCGGCCGTGCCGTTGGCCTGGGCGACATTGGCCAGGGCCTGTTCGGCCTTGGCGCTGAACATGATCCGGTTCGGTAGCCCGGTCAGCGTGTCGTAGAAGGCCAGCTGGTGCACGCGCTCGTTGGTCTGCTCGCGCTCCAGCGTC
>NZ_JAOXMC010000094.1:0-288 GCF_026343815.1 Pseudomonas sp. BJa3
CGATCCCAGCCGCCCGGACTGGGCCATGTGGTTGAAGGCGCGCGGCATTCGTCACCCCGACCCGCGTCGAGGCTCGCGTTTCAACCAGTCGGGTCTGTTGATCGAGGCCGCCATATCGGGGCGCGGCGTGGCCCTGGCCAAACGCACTCTGGCCCAGGCGGACTTGGCGTCAGGGCGACTGGTCGCGCCCTTCCCTGACGGGTCCGAGGCGGTCGGCTTCGCCTATTACGTCGTCCAGCCCCGCGACCGCCCGCCCTCGCCCAGCGCGACTGCTTTTGTCGGCTGGCT
>NZ_JAOXMC010000095.1:0-288 GCF_026343815.1 Pseudomonas sp. BJa3
CTGCTTCCAATCCGAACGCGACCAAGTTCGGTCCGGAGAAAGCGACGTCCTTCGAGCTTGGCGCCAAGGGCCGGCTCGCGAGCGGCCACCTCGATTATGCGCTCACCATCTTCTCAACGACGTTCAAGGACTTGCAGCTTTCGGTCTTTGACAACGTCTCGTCGTTTCTCGTGTCGAATGTCGGCAAGGCGCGGACGCGCGGTGTCGAGCTCGAGCTCAACTGGGCCCCGGCACCCCGCCTGCGTATCGATTTCAACGGTGCCTATCTCGATGCCAGATATCTGAGCT
>NZ_JAOXMC010000096.1:0-288 GCF_026343815.1 Pseudomonas sp. BJa3
TGTTATGCTGCTCTCCAAAGAAAACCAAACCTTCATATTAAGAGGACTACGCGAAAAACCTGTTTTATCACTGCTTAGAGATTTTTCTACACCTATCAACCTACAAACTTCATTCAATGAAAGCGAACTCATCTTTCTTGCACAAAATGACAGCAATCAACTTAATCGTTGGCAATCGCTTAACCATTTGATGATGCAAGCTCTTATTGAAGCTATTCAGAATAAAACACAAACAAAAGAGAATATGCCCTCTGCTTTACTAAAATTGGTTGAAAACATCGTTAAAGA
>NZ_JAOXMC010000097.1:0-288 GCF_026343815.1 Pseudomonas sp. BJa3
TCGATCATGACTACTGGCAAGCGCGGGATATCTTGACGAAACGCAATCAATACCGCAGCCGCCACCGTTTGTAAACCGAGAATGCCTATTCCCACAGCATAGAAGATAAACATAGTCCTGACCGCGTCTTGGTCGAATGCCCTTTCCAGGTCGCAATCGGGTTTGAGGCCGTGATTTTCGGCCATAATTCTTGACGGGCTCATGTACGCAAAGCCCGCACTGGTAGGACAATGGGTGACATTTCTCTGGTGTACCTTAGAATCGCGCCGCAATATACCTTTGCAGTAG
>NZ_JAOXMC010000098.1:0-288 GCF_026343815.1 Pseudomonas sp. BJa3
CCTGTACCGGATCCTGGTCCAGGTCTACAGCGAGGGGCGCACGGAACTGCTGGCGAAGTATTCGCCCTTGGCGTTGCGGCGGGTATGGAAGGCTGAGCGCTTCAGTTGGTTCATGACCCAGCTGCTGCATTACTTCGGCGAACACCAGGATGACTGGGACCGCAAGATGCAGGCGGCCGATCGCGAGTACGACCTGGGGTCGGCGGCGGGGCTGGCGAATATCGCCGAGAACTATGTGGGTCTGCCGTTCGAAGCTCTGGAATAACTGCCGCGTCAGCGGCGCTTGGG
>NZ_JAOXMC010000099.1:0-287 GCF_026343815.1 Pseudomonas sp. BJa3
TGTTCATCTTCACTCCAAAGTAAAGCATCTTTAGAAATACCATCAATTTTCTGATTGAATTCATTGGTGACATTTGTCAGACGATTATTTACATTTTTGACATTATTATTAAGCCCTGACAAAGCCGAACCAACATCATAAGCGTCAAGAGTTTCTGATGTCCCATCCTCAGAAATTTTTAACAAATGATAGTGCGGACCAAACAAGATACCGTCGCTAAATTCTGCATCACCACCAAAAATGGCCGCTACATCTTCAGATATTTTATTAATCTGACTGCCATTGAT
>NZ_JAOXMC010000009.1:0-279159 GCF_026343815.1 Pseudomonas sp. BJa3
TCTGTACTGATGCGAACAGTCAGAATCGGGCATTTAGTCCCACCACCCCTTCAAGTCTAACCATACAAGCGGGCTTGCCCCGCGAGGGCGTTACTCAGGCCTCGTGGCAGACGTGTCCATCGACCAAGGTATAACGCACCGCACCCGGCAGGCAGTGGCCGATGAACGGGCAGTTTTCGCCGCGGGAGAACCAGTGTTCGCCGGCCACGGTCGAGGCTTTCGGGTCGAACAGCACCAGATCGGCGGCGGCGCCGACTTTCAGCTCGCCGGCCGGCAGGCGCATGGCCTTGGCCGGGCCGCTGCTCAGGCGCGCCAACAGGGTCGGCAGGTCGAGCAGGCCATCTTCGACCAGGGTCATGGCCAGTGGCAGCAACAGCTCGACACAGCTGATGCCTGGCTCGGTGGCACCGAACGGCGCCAACTTGGCATCGCGCTCGTGGGGCTGGTGATGACTGGAGATCGCCTGGATCACCCCGGATTTCACCGCTTCGCGCAGGCCGTCGCGGTCGGCGGCAGTGCGCAGCGGCGGCTGCACGTGGTACAGGCTGGAGAAGTCGCGCAGGGCCTCGTCGGTGAGGATCAACTGGTACAGCGCCACATCGGCGGTGACCGGTAGCCCCAACTGCTGGGCCTGGGCGATCAGCCGGGCGCCGCGGGCGCTGGTGATCTGGGTGAAGTGGGCGCGCACGCCGCTCTGCTCGACCAGCAGCAGGTTACGGGCCAGGGCCACGGTCTCGGCGGTTTCCGGGATGCCAGGCAGGCCGAGGAAGCTGGCCATCGGGCCCTCGTGGGCGAGGCCGCCCTGGGCCAGGTCACGGTCCTGGGAGTGGAACACCACGGTCAGGTCAAAGGTGGCGGCGTATTCCAGGGCGCGGGCCAGGGTGCGGTTGTTGGGGATCTCTTTCAGGCCGTTGCCGAAGGCCACGCAGCCGGTGTCGCGCAGGGCCACCAGTTCGGCCAGTTGCTCGCCTTCCAGGCCTTTGGTCAGGGCGCCGATCGGATAGACCTTGCTGTTGGCCGCTTCGCGGGCGCGGTCGAGGATCAGTTCGGCGACCGCCGAGGTGTCCAGTACCGGCTTGGTCTGCGGCGGGCAGCACAGGCTGGTGACGCCGCCGGCGACCGCGGCGCGGGTTTCGCTGGCGATGTTGCCCTTGCGGCTGTAGCCCGGTTCGCGCAGGGAGACGCCGAGGTCGACCAGGCCAGGTGCGGCGACCAGGCCTTCGGCCTGGATCGTGCGGCTGGCGCTGAAGCCGGCCGGGGCCGCGCCGATGGCGGCAATGCGCCCGCCATCGAGGTGCAGGTCGGTGATGGTGTCCAGGCCGTTGGCAGGGTCGATGACCCGGGCGCCGATGATGCTTAGGGTCACTGGGCGTTCTCCTGCTCGAATTGACGTTGCGCGTTCTGCCCGCTCATGGCCATGGACAGCACGGCCATGCGCACGGCGATGCCGTAGGTGACCTGGTTGAGGATCACCGAGTGCTTGCCGTCGGCCACCGCCGACTCGATCTCCACCCCGCGGTTGATCGGACCCGGGTGCATGACGATGGCGTCGGGCTTGGCGCCGGCCAGGCGCGCGGTGGTCAGGCCGAACAGGCGGTAGAACTCGCCCTCGCTGGGCAGCAGGCCGCCGGCCATGCGCTCGCGCTGCAGGCGCAGCATGATCACCACGTCGACATCCTTGAGGCCTTCGGCAAGGTCGGTGTAGACCTTCACGCCGTACTGCTCGATGCCGATCGGGATCAGTGTCTTCGGGCCAATCACGCGGATGTCCGGGCAGCCCAGCGCCTTGAGCGCAAGCATGTCCGAGCGTGCTACGCGCGAGTGCAGGATATCGCCGACGATGGCCACCGACAGGTTCTCGAAGCTACCCTTGTGTCGACGAATGGTGAGCATGTCGAGCATACCCTGGGTCGGGTGCGCGTGGCGGCCGTCACCGCCGTTGATCACGGCCACGTCCGGGCACACGTGCTCGGCGATGAAATGGGCGGCACCGGAGTCGGAGTGGCGCACGACGAACATGTCGGCGGCCATGGCCTCCAGGTTGCGCAGGGTATCGAACAGGGTCTCGCCCTTGCTGGTCGAGGAGGTCGACACGTTCAGGCTGATCACGTCGGCCGACAGGCGCTGGGCGGCCAGCTCGAAGGTGGTGCGGGTACGGGTGGAGTTCTCGAAGAACACGTTGCACACGGTCTTGCCGCGCAGCAGCGGGACTTTTTTGACGGCCCGGGCGCCGACTTCGAGGAACGAGTCGGCGGTGTCGAGGATTTCGGTCAGCAGTTCGCGGGGCAAACCGTCGAGCGAGAGGAAGTGGCGCAGCTGGCCCTGATCATTGAGCTGCAGCGGGCGCTTGGCGTCGAATGGCGTCATCGCGGGGGACTCTTAAAGGGCGGATGCGGGAGCGAGGTCCTGTCGCTCGAGGGCGAGCGGCGTGGGTCCGGTCAATTTTACCCGTTCATGGGCGCCCAGGGACAGGGTGGCGCCAAGCACATTCGGGCGGATCGGCAGTTCGCCTGCATCCAGGTCGAGCAGGCACACCAGTGTCACGCTGGCCGGGCGGCCGTAGTCGAACAGCTCGTTGAGGGCGGCGCGGATGGTACGCCCGCTCATCAGCACGTCGTCCACCAGCACCAGGTGCTGGCCTTCGACCTCGAAAGGCAGTTCCGAGGGGCGCACCTGCGGGTGCAGGCCGTTCTGGCTGAAATCGTCACGATAGAAGGAGACGTCCAGGGTACCCAGCGGGCTCTGGTCGCCGAGCTCGGCCTGCAGGGCCTGGGCTACCCACACGCCGCCGGTGCGGATACCGATGAAGCGTGACTCGACGATGGCGCGGCGGGCCAGGTGGGCGCGAAGGTCGACGGCCATCTGCCGGATCAGGTCGGCGGGATTGGGTAGGCTCATTGCGTGCTCCTCGGAAGGCGGGCGCCGGCAAGCCGCCGGCGGCAAAGCGGATTTAAGTGTTGGCCTCCAGCCAGCCTTGCAGCAGCAGGGCCGCGGCGATGGCGTCGACCGGATTGTCGCGGTAGCTGCCGTGACGGCCGCCACGGGCCATCTGCTCGCCCTTGGCTTCGAAGGTGGTGAGCCGTTCGTCGTGGGTGTGTACGGGCAGGTTGTAGCGGCCGTGCAGGCGACGGGCGAATTTTTCGGCGCGTTCGCTCATTTCGCTGGGCGTGCCGTCCATGTTCAGCGGCAGGCCGACGACGATGGCGTCGGGTTTCCATTCCTTGATCAGCTTCTCGACCTGGTTCCAGTCCGGCACGCCGTTCTGTGCCTTGAGCGTGCACAGTTCTCGGGCGTGGCCGGTGATCACCTGGCCGACGGCCACACCGATCTGCCGGGTGCCGTAGTCGAAGCCAAGCAGCAAGCGCAGTTCGGCCATCAGGCGTGGCCCGCCTGGCTGGTCAGCAGGCTGAGGTTGATCCCCAGGCTGGCGGCGGCGGCGCCCAGGCGCATGTCGCTGGCCACGCCGAAGATGATCTCGGGGTCGAAGGGGCAGTTGAGCCAGGCGTTGTCGGCAAGCTCGGCCTCCAGCTGGCCGGCTTCCCAGCCCGCGTAGCCCAGGGTGATCAGGCTCTTGCGCGGACCGTCGCCGGCGGCGATGGCGAACAGCACGTCCTGTGAGGTGGACAGCGACAAGCCCTCCAGCTCGACCGTGGCCTGGTAGCTGCGGTCGTTGCTGTGCAGCACGAAGCCGCGGTCGGTCTGCACCGGCCCTCCCTGGTAGATCGGGATGTGCAGGGTGCTGGCCGGCGGCTCATCGTCCGGGCGCAACTGTTCGAGGATGTCGGCCAGGTTCAGCTCCTGCGGGCGGTTGACCACCAGGCCCATGGCGCCGTGGGCATTGTGCTCGACGATGTAGGTGAGGGTCTGGGCAAAGTTCGGATCGGCCATGTGCGGCATGGCGATCAGGAACTGGTGCTTGAGGTAGCTGGGGGCGAGGGTCTTCATGTCCGCTAGTGTGGCGCCAGGTGGCGAGGCTGACAAGGTGTGCAGAGGGCTGGAGGTATTCCCGCCCCCACCGGGGTGCCCGTCACCCTCGGGTCAGTTGCTCTGCAGCCGGTCACCCCGGGCAAAGCGCCAGGTACGGATGATCTCCAGGCGGTCGAACTCCGCCAGGTCCCCGGTGAACGGCGCGAAGGGCGCCGCCAGGCGCACGATGCGCTGGGCGGCCTGGTCCAGCACTGGCTGGCCCGAGGACTCCAGCACCAGTACCTCGTACAGTGAGCCGTCGCGGTTGATCGACACCATCATCCGCAGGCTGCCGTACATCTGCTGGCGCCGGGCTTCTTCGGGGTAGTTGAGGTTGCCGATGCGCTCGACCTTCTTGCGCCACTCTTCCTTGTACCAGGCGCCCTTGTCGCGCAGGGTCGAGGCGGCGTTCAGGCGGTGGATGCGCGGGCGCTTGGCGTAGAGCTGCTGTTCCTGGGACAGCTCGGCCTCGAGGCTGGCGATCTGGCTGGACAGCTGCGAGCTGTCGAAGTCCGGAACCTTTGCCTGGGGCTGGGGTTGCGGCTTGCTTTCCTTCGGCTTGGGCTCGACTTTCTGCGGCTTCGGCGCCTGGGTGGCGACCACGGCCTTGGCCGGTGCCGGGGGTGTTTGCGGTTTCGCCGCCGGGGGCGGGGTGATCTTGTTGATCTTGCTGTCCTGGAACGGCGCGACCTCGGTGGTCTTGGGCACCGCTTTCTTGTCCAGGGTGCCGCTGCCCTGCTGGTTGTCCTGGGCCTGGAAGTCGGCCTTCTCGGGCGCTTTCTCGCTCTTGAAGGTGGCCAGGGTGATGTCCATGGCGTGACGAATCTCGGCCGGTTTGACCACGGTGAAACCCACGCCCAGGATCAGCGCCAGGTGCACCAGGGCGGCCAGGAACAGGGTGAAACCGAGCCGGTCCACCGGGCGAACGCGCGGTGGCAGCAGGTCGGGTGGGATGTCAGCGGGAAGCGTCATCGGGTATCCAGCAACCGCTAGGCTCTGTACGAAAAGCCTTGATACTTGTTCATGCTGCGTTGAGAACAGCCTCGGAATGCTCATGTACTCCAGTACACTCCGCTTCCTCGGCTGTTTTCGCCTTGCCTGACCTGCGTCTCAAGACTTTTCGTGCAGAGCCTCTGCGGGGCAGCAGCTCAGTCAAAAAGGACCGGCATCATACCCCACTGCGCGGTGTTGCCACGTGTCCTCGGTCAGCGCGCCTGAAGCTTGCGATCAATGGCGTCCATCAATTGCCCGCCGATATTGGTGTTGAAGGCAGCGTCGATCTCGCGGATGCAGGTCGGGCTGGTGACGTTGATTTCGGTGAGGTAGTCGCCGATCACGTCCAGGCCGACGAACAGCAGGCCCTTTTCACGCAAGGTCGGGCCGACCTGGGCGGCGATCCAGCGATCACGCTCGCTCAAAGGGCGGGCTTCGCCGCGACCGCCGGCGGCCAGGTTGCCGCGGGTCTCGCCGCTGGCCGGGATGCGCGCCAGGCAGTAGTCCACCGGCTCGCCGTCGATCATCAGGATGCGCTTGTCGCCGTCCTTGATCGCCGGCAGGTAGGCCTGCGCCATGATCTGCTGGGCGCCGAGCGCGGTCAGGGTTTCGAGGATCACCGACAGGTTGGGGTCGCCGACCCGGTGACGGAAGATCGAAGTGCCACCCATGCCATCCAGCGGCTTGAGAATCACATCACCATGCTCGGCGGCGAACTCGCGGATGATGTCGGGGCGGCGGCTGACCAGGGTGGGTGGCGTGCACTGCGGGAACAGCGTAGCGAACAGCTTCTCGTTGCAGTCGCGCAGGCTCTGCGGCTTGTTGACCACCAGCACGCCTTCGGCCTCGGCCTGTTCCAGCAGGTAGGTGCTGTAGACGAACTCCATGTCGAAGGGCGGGTCCTTGCGCATCAGGATCACGTCCAGCTCGGCCAGGGTGCTGTCCTGCTCCTCGCCCAGTTCGAACCAGCGGGCCGGGTCGGCGAACACCTTGAGCGGGCGCATGCGTGCGCGGGCCTTGCCCTGGCCCTGGTACAGGTCGCGCTGCTCCATGTAGAACAGGCTCCAGCCGCGGGCCTGGGCGGCCAGCAACATGGCCAGCGAGCTGTCCTTTTTGTAGGAGATGGACGCGATGGGGTCCATGACAATCCCGAGGCGAACGCTCATGGGGTAGTTCCTCTTGGCGGCACTGGCCGCATGGTACGAAAGAAAAGTGGCTCAGGGTGGCGCCGGGCGCGCCCACGGTCAAGGGGCGGGCGGATGGAATGGCCTTCGGGAGTGTGCTAAAAAGGCCAGGCACATGGCCTGCATGGCCTTTTGGCGAATTCGCTCCCAGGCAGAAGCGCAACTATGGAACAACCCCTGAAGGTGATGGTGATCGACGATTCCCGCACGATCCGCCGCACCGCGCAGATGTTGCTCGGCGAGGCAGGCTGCGAGGTGATCACCGCCAGTGACGGCTTCGACGCCCTGGCCAAGATCGTCGACCACAAACCGCGGGTCATCTTCGTCGATGTGCTGATGCCGCGCCTCGACGGCTACCAGACCTGCGCCATCATCAAGCACAACCGCGAGTTCAAGGACACCCCGGTGATCCTGCTCTCTTCCCGCGACGGCCTGTTCGACAAGGCCCGCGGCCGGGTGGTCGGTTCCGACCAGTTCCTGACCAAACCTTTCAGCAAGGAAGAACTGCTCGACGCGATCCGTGCCTGCGTGCCGGGCTTCGCCGCGCAGGATCCACACGCACCCTGACGCCGCCCACGCAGGGCGGCGTCTCTATTTCCTGATGGGGAAACAGCATGGCCCGAGTTCTGATTGTCGACGACTCGCCGACAGAGATGTACAAATTGACCGAATGGCTGGAGAAGCACGGCTATGGGGTGCTCAAGGCCGACAACGGCGCCGACGGCGTGGCCCTGGCGCGCCAGGAGAAGCCCGACGCGGTGTTGATGGACATCGTCATGCCCGGCATGAACGGTTTCCAGGCCACCCGCCAGTTGAGCAAGGACCCGGAAACCAGCGCCATTCCGGTGATCGTGGTCACCACCAAGGACCAGGAAACCGATCGGATCTGGGCCCAGCGCCAGGGCGCCCGCGACTTCCTGACCAAACCTGTGGAAGAAGACGCGCTGATCACCAAGCTCAAAGAAGTGCTGCAGGCTTGACCACCCGGCCCCAGGGCGCGTCGCTGACCGCCTTCGAACTGCTGCTGGACATCGACCGGCGCTGCCGCCTGCTGGTGGCCGACCAGCCACCGCAGGACATCCGCCTGCAACAATGGAGCGGCATCGGTTTTCGAGTTGCCGGACAGTGGTTCGTCGCGCCCATGGGCGAAGTCGCCGAAGTGCTGCGTGAGCCCCGCGCTAGCCGGGTGCCGGGTGTGCAGCCCTGGGTGCGCGGAGTGGCCAACCTGCGTGGGCGGCTGCTGCCGGTGATGGACCTGTGTGCGTTTTTTGGCCTTGGCCCGGCCGCGGCGGGCAAGCAACGGCGCGTGTTGGTGCTGGATCATGAAGAGCTGTTCGCCGGGCTGCTGGTGGATGAGGTGGTCGGCTTGCAGCATTTCGCTCTGAGCAGCCTCGAGCTGTCACCGCCGCAACCGTTGATCCGTGCGGCCGCGCCCTTCGTACATGGGCATTTTCCCCGTGAGCGTAATTGGGCGATCTTCAGCCCGTTCGCCCTGGCCCAGGCGCCGGGCTTTCTCGATGTGGCGTTGTAGAGGACTTTCGACGTGAACAAGCCAGGACCCACCGTTGCCGCAGCTGGCGTCTCGCCCGCCGCCGTGGCCCAACGCCCGCGTAGCACCGCGCAGATCACCGTGCTGTTCGTGGTGCTGATCCTGTCGATCGTCCTGTTGTTCGCCAACTTCGCCTACCTCAACACCCAGGCCAACCACGACAAGCAGTACATAGGCCATGCCGGCGAGCTGCGCGTGCTGTCCCAGCGCATTGCCAAGAACGCCACCGAGGCTGCGGCGGGCAAGGCGTTGGCGTTCAGGTTGCTCAGCGATGCACGCAACGACTTCGAACGACGCTGGAGCTACCTGCGCGAAGGTGACAAGGCCACCGGCCTGCCCGCAGCGCCCGCCGCGGTGCGCGACGAAATGGATGCGGTACGCCAGGACTGGGAGAACCTGCGCAAGAACACCGACACCATCCTGGCCAGTGAACAGACCGTGCTGTCGCTGCATCAGGTCGCGGCCACCCTGGCCGAAACGGTTCCGCAGTTGCAGGTCGAATACGAGAAAGTAGTTGAAATCCTGCTGCAGAGCGGTGCGCCGGCCAATCAGGTGGCCGTGGCCCAGCGCCAGTTGCTGCTGGCCGAGCGCATTCTCGGCTCGGTCAACACCGTGCTCGCCGGTGACGAGTCCTCGGTGCAGGCCGCCGATGCCTTCGGCCGCGACGCCAGCCGTTTCGGCCAGGTGCTCGAGGGTATGCTCGCCGGCAATCCGGCGATTCAGGTCACCCGCGTCGAGGACACCGATGCCCGGGCGCGCCTGGCCGAGATCGCCGAACTGTTCCAGTTCGTCTCGGGCTCGGTGGACGAGATTCTCGAAACCTCGCCCGAACTGTTTCGCGTGCGCGAGGCTGCCGGCAACATCTTCAGCCTGTCGCAGACCCTGCTCGACGAAGCCTCGCACCTGGCCAACGGCTTCGAGAACCTGGCCGGCGGGCGCACTCTCGACACCGTCGGCGGCTATGTGCTCGGCCTGCTGGCACTGGCCTCGATCATCCTCATCGGCCTGGTGATGGTGCGCGCCACGCACCGCCAGCTGCGCGAAACCGCCGAGAAAAACGAACGCAACCAGCAGGCGATCATGCGTTTGCTAGACGAGATCGAGGAACTGGCCGACGGCGACCTGACCGTCACGGTTTCGGTGACTGAGGACTTCACCGGCGCCATTGCCGACTCGATCAACTATTCGGTTGACCAGCTTCGCGATCTGGTTGCTACCATCAACCACAGCGCCGAGCAGGTGGCTGCTGCGGTGCAGGACACGCAGAACACCGCTCGCCAACTGGCCAAGGCTTCGGAGCACCAAGCGGAGCAGATCAGCGAGGCGTCCGAGGCGGTGGGTGACATGGTCGAGTCTATCGACCGGGTCTCCGCACATGCCTATGAATCGGCCAAGGTGGCCGAGCGCTCGGTGGCCATTGCCAACAAGGGCAACGAGGTGGTGCACAACACCATCCACGGCATGGACAACATCCGCGAGCAGATCCAGGACACCGCCAAGCGGATCAAGCGCCTGGGTGAATCCTCTCAGGAGATCGGCGATATCGTCAGCCTGATCGACGACATTGCCGAGCAGACCAATATCCTCGCCCTCAACGCGGCCATCCAGGCGTCGCTCGCCGGTGAGGCTGGCCGAGGCTTTGCCGTGGTCGCCGACGAAGTGCAGCGCCTGGCCGAGCGCTCGTCCTCGGCAACCCGGCAGATCGAGGCGTTGGTGCGCACCATCCAGGCCGACACCAACGAGGCGGTGATCTCCATGGAGCAGACCACCGCCGAAGTGGTGCGCGGCGCGCGCCTGGCCCAGGACGCCGGCGTGGCGCTGGCTGAGATCGAAGGTGTATCGCAGACGATGGCCGACCTTATCCACAGCATCTCTGATGCCGCTCAGTTGCAGACGTCGTCTGCCGGGCAGATTTCCCACACCATGGCGGTGATCCAGCAGATCACCGCACAGACCTCCGCCGGTTCCGGGGCCACGGCCGACAGCATCCGCCACCTGGCGCGCATGGCCAGCGAGATGCGCCGTTCGGTATCCGGTTTCACCCTGCCCAGACCGGTGGAACGGTCGTGAGCGGGGCAAGCATGGCCGGCCCGGGCAGTACGGCTGGCGAGCGCCACGACACGGTGGCCCTGGCATGGATCAAGGCCCCTCTCCTTGATTGCCTGGCACAGGCGCGACAGGCCCTGGAGCGTTTTTCGGCAGATCCGGGCGACCTGTCGATGCTGGCGTTCTTTGTCGACAACCTTCACCAGGTGCACGGTTGCCTGCACTTGCTCGAATTGCCGGGCGCGACGCGCCTGGCCGAGGAACTGGAGCTGCTTGGGCGGGCCATGTCCGACGGACAGGTGAGCCCTCGTGGCGACTGCCTGGGCGCGCTGTTCCGGGGGCTCGAGCAATTGCCGCCCTACCTGGATCGCCTGCGCGGGGCACGCCACGACCTGCCATTGGTGGTCATGCCACTGCTCAACCAGCTGCGGGTCTGCCGCGGTGCCGAACCCCTGGCCCAAGGCAGCCTGCTGGGCGACCTCGGACAGCGCCTGGCTGGCGCGGCGGACCTGGCCAACCTCGACCTTTCCCTGGGGAGCTGGCGTGAACACATGCAGGCCGGTCCTGGGCGCGACGCGCTGCGTTCGGTGGTGATGGCGCTGTGCGATGACCTGATGCGCATCAAGGACCGTCTCGACCCCTTCGTCAGTGGCGAGCATCCGCCACGCGAACCGCTGGAGACGTTGCTGCCGCCCCTGCGCCATGTCGCCGACACTCTGGCAGTGCTGGGTTTCCAGCAGCCACGACGCGTGATCATCGACCAGGTGCTGGCGCTGCAGGCGCAGGTCGAGAACGACGGCGCGGTGGACGAGGCGCTGTTGATGGATGTCGCCGGGGCGTTGTTGTACGTCGAGGCGACCCTCAACGGCATGGTCGGGCCGCTGGAGGAGACCTCGCCAGGCAACCTGCCTGGTTCTGACCTGGCCGAGATTCGTCAGTTGGTACTCAACGAGTCGCTCAATGTGCTGCAGCAGGCCAAGGACCTGATCGGCGACTGCCTGGAGTCGGACTGGTCGCGTCAGCGCCTGCAGGCCTTGCCCGGCCTGCTGCAGCAGGTGCGCGGGGCGTTGGCGATGCTGATGCTTCCGGCTGCCGCCGAAGTGTTCGGCGGGTGTGCGGGATATGTGCAGGGCTGGCTGGGTCATGTGGAGGATGAGCCGCTGCCCGATGAGTTGGCCCATCTGGCCGATGCCCTGTGCGCCGGCGAGGCCTGGTTGCAGTGGCGAGTGGCCGACCCGCTGGCTGATGCCCAGCGTTTCATCGACATGGCCCTCGCCAGCCTGACCGCCCTGGGCGTGCAATGCCCGCGCCTCGAGCGCCCCTTGGCTGACGCCCGGACGGCGGACGGGATCGATGACGAGTTGCGCGAAGTGTTCCTCGAAGAGGCCGGCGAACTGTTGCCTGAAATAGAGCGCCAATGGCTGCGTTGGCGTGCCGACAATGGTTTGCGTGATTCACTGATCGAGGTGCGTCGTGCGCTGCATACGCTCAAGGGCAGCGGGCGGATGGTCCACGCAGAGGCCGTGGCGGAGCTTGCCTGGGGCGCCGAGCACCTGCTTAACCGGGTGCTGGAGGGGCGCATCACGCTGAGTGCCGAAGGCCTGGTGGCCTTGCAGCAGGTCTTCGTGCGCCTGCCCGACCTGCTCGCCGACTTCGCCGCCAGCCAACTGCCGCCCACTGCGGAGATCGAGCAACTGGCCGGGCATCTGCACGCGCTGGCGCTCAACGACACGCCGGCCAGTGCCAGCATCGACGGGCTCGATCCGCAGCTGCTGGAGATCTTCCGTAACGAGGCCCAAGGGCACCTGGCCGGGCTCGATGTCTTCCTGCAGATGGCTGATGCTCAAGGCACAGGGGTCAGCGACAGCCTGCAACGCGCCTTGCACACCCTAAAGGGCAGCGCCGCCATGGCCGGCGTGATGCCGGTGGCGGAGCTGGCCACCGCGCTCGACCGCCTGGTGCGCGAATACAAAGGTCATCACCTGCCTTTGCAGCAGGCCGAAACCGAACTGCTGGAGGCTGCACGTGCGCTGTTCCACCTGGGGCTGGCCCAGCTGGACAGCACGCCATTGGCTGCCATCCCGGGGGCTGCGGCGTTGATCGAGCAGGTCGGGCAAACGGTCGATGCCAGGCTGGCCAGGCACCAGGCCGAGGCGCATCCGGCACGCCGGGCCCGGCGTGACCCGCAACTGACGGCCACTTTCCTGACCCTGGGCATGGATATCCTGCTCGACGCCGAGGCGCGGCTCGCCAACTGGCAGGCCGACGCCACGCAGCATCATGAGCTGCACCTGCTGCTCGAGGAAATGACCACCCTCAGCCATGGCGCGCACCAGGCCGAGCTGTGGCAGGTGGATGAAGTCTGCGAAGGGTTGCTCGACCTGTACGGTGCGGTCGAAGAGGGCAGCCTGGCGGTGACGCCGCGTTTCTTCGCCATCGCCCGGCAGGCCCACGAAGCGCTGTTCGACCTGTTCGATGAAATAGCCGCCGGGCAGGATCCGACAGCACGCCCCGATTGCCTGGCCGCCTTGCACGGCTTGCTTGATGATGCCCTCGATCCGGCGGCCCTGGGGCTGGTAGGCGCAGCTGGCGCGACAACGCTGCCTGTCGCAGGTCAGCTACCGGACCCAGCGGTCGTTGACCTGTTCCTCGAGGAAGCCGCCGATATTCTCGAGGGCGCCGACCAGGCGCTGCGGCAATGGAAGGACGATCCCGAAAGCCTGTCACCGCTGTCTGCGTTGCAACATGATGTGCTGACCCTCAAGGGCGGCGCGCAGATGGCTGCGATCGGTGCGATCGAAGTGCTTGCCCAGGAGCTCGCGCTGCTCTACGAAGGGCTGGTGGACCGGCGGATCGGGGCAAGCCTGGGGCTGTTCGAGCTGCTCGCACGCAGCCATGACGCCCTGGCCGGGATGCTGCGCAGCTTGCGCGAGGGACAGTCACCGCTGTCGGCGGTGGAGTTGCTGGGTGAACTGCGCGATTTCCGTCACAACGCTCCGCCACCTGGCCCGGTCGAGGCGCAGGACGACACGCAGGAAAGCGAAGGCGACAAGGAACTGCTGGAAGTTTTCCTCGAGGAAAGCTCCGATATCCTCGAAAGTGCGGCGCAGTCCCTGGCGCGCTGGCAGGCCGACCCGCGCAACACGGTCGAGGTGGAGAACCTGTTGCGCGACCTGCACACCCTCAAGGGGGGGGCGCGCATGGTCGAGATCGCCGCCATCGGCGACCTGGCCCATGAGCTGGAATTCCTCTACGAGCTGCTGGCGGCCGCACGGCTGCCGTCGACGCCGGCCTTGTTCAGCCTGCTGCAGAACTGCCATGACCGCCTGGCGCACATGCTCGACGCGGCGCGCCTGGGCGAGCCGCTGCATGCGGCCACGGCGCTGATCGACTATATCCGCAACTTCTCCAGTGCAGCGCTGACCGACAGCGCCGCCGGGCAGCCCCAGGCCGAGCCCGCCCCGGCCGAAGCCCCGGCTGTCGCCCCCGAGCGGGCCGGGGACATGGTCAAGGTCGATGCCGAACTGCTGGACGACCTGGGCAACCTGGCCGGCGAACATTCGGTGATCCGCGGGCGCATCGAGCAGCAGGTCAACGACGCGCAGTTCGCCCTCAACGAGATGGAGACCACGCTGGAGCGCATGCGCGACCAGCTGTTGCGCCTGGATATCGAGACCCAGGGGCGGATCTCGAGCCGGCACCAGTTCGAGGGTGATGCCTACGACGACTTCGACCCACTTGAGATGGACCGCCATTCGCAGTTGCAGCAATTGTCGCGGGCGCTGTTCGAGTCCACCTCGGACCTGCTCGACCTCAAGGAAACCCTGCTGCAGCGGGCCCAGGAGGCGCACAGCCTGTTGCAGCAGCAGGCGCGGGTCAACAGCCAGTTGCAAGAGGGGCTGACCGCCACCTTGATGGTGCCGTTCGAACGCCTGGTGCCGCGTTTGCAACGGGTGGTGCGGCAGGTGGCCAGCGAACTGGGCAAGCATGTCGAACTGGTGGTCGGCAATGCCGAGGGCGAGCTGGACCGCAGCGTGCTCGAACGCATGGTCGCGCCGCTGGAGCACATGCTGCGCAATGCCGTCGACCATGGCCTGGAAGCCCGCGAGGCGCGCCTGGCGGCCAACAAGCCGGAGCAGGGCACCATCCACCTGAACCTGCTGCACGAAGGTGCCGACATCGTCATCGAGATGAGCGACGACGGTGCCGGGGTGCCGCTGGAGGCGGTGCGCAACAAGGCGATCAAACGCGGTCTGCTCGATCCGCAGGCGCGTCTGAGCGACCACGAGATCCTGCAGTTCATCCTGCGCCCGGGATTTTCCACGGCCGAGAAGATCACCCAGATCTCCGGGCGCGGCCTGGGCATGGACGTGGTCCATGAAGAGGTCAAGCAACTGGGCGGTTCGATGAGCATCGAGTCCAGCCCCGGCAAGGGTGCGCGCTTCCTGATCCGCCTGCCGTTCACGGTGTCGGTGAACCGGGCGCTGATGGTGCATGTGGAGGATGAGCAATACGCAATTGGGCTGAACACCATCGAGGGCATCGTGCGCGTGCCGCCGGCGGAGCTGGAAGCCTGCTACCGGCTGGACCCGCCACGCTACAGCTATGCCGGGCATGACTACGCACTGCGTTACCTCGGCGAACTGTTGCAGGAGGGCGCGCAGCCCAACCTGCTGGGCCAGAGCGTACCGCTGCCGGTGCTGCTCACCCATTCCCACGAACAATCGTTCGCGATCCAGGTCGACAGCCTGTCGCCCAGCCGCGAAATCGTGGTCAAGAGCCTGGGCCCGCAGTTCGCGGCGGTGCCGGGGCTGTCCGGTGCCACTCTGCTCGGCGACGGACGAGTGGTGCTGATTCTCGACCTGCTCGGCCAGTTGCGTGGCCAGCAGCGACGCCTGGCGCGCCTGCCGGGCGTGGCGCAGGGGCAGCATCTGCTGACGGGGCCCGTGCCGCGTCGGCCGCTGCTGGTGATGGTGGTGGACGATTCGGTGACCGTGCGCAAGGTCACCAGCCGCCTGCTCGAACGCCACGGTATGAGCGTGCTGACCGCCAAGGATGGGGTGGATGCCATGGCGCTGCTCGAAGAGCACCGCCCGGACGTGTTGCTGCTGGACATCGAGATGCCGCGCATGGACGGTTTCGAGGTGGCCACGCGTATCCGCCGCGACCAGCGCCTGGCGCAGTTGCCGATCATCATGATCACCTCGCGCACCGGGCAGAAGCACCGCGACCGGGCCATGGCCATCGGCGTCAACGAATACCTCGGCAAGCCTTACCAGGAGTCGGTCCTGTTGCAGAGCATCGCCCACTGGAGCCAACCCCATGCTTGAACATATCGCCGGCCAGCGCAGCAGCCTCACCGGCCTGCTGTTGCCCTTGGGCGACCGCACCCTGGTACTGCCCAACGTGGCGGTGGCCGAATTGATTGGTCATCGCGCCATCGCCTGCGAGCCAGGAGAGCCGGCCTGGCACCTGGGCTGGGTGGACTGGCGCCAGCAGCGCTTGCCGTTGATCGGTTTCGAGGCCGCTTGTGGCGGGCAGACCACTTGCGGCGAGCGGGCACGGGTAGTGGTGCTCAATGCACTGGGGGATACCGGCCTGCGCTTCCTGGCGTTGCTGCTGCAGGGCATTCCGCGCTCGTGCAAACTCGACAGTCAGTTGAACTATGTTGATGTGCCACTGGCCGCGCTGGAGCTGGCGGCAGTGCAGGTGGGCGAGCAGGTGGCGCGGGTGCCTGACCTGGCCGGGCTGGAAAGATTGGTGCGTGACGCTGATCTGCAATCTGCAGCTGGCTAGGATGATGGTTGAGCGGGCCCTGTCGCGGGGCTCAGGAACCCTGACTGCTGCGGGAGGTCTGTGTTTGCATGTATTACGGTGAACGCTTCAACGCCTGGACCCACTTGGTCGGTGCGGTATTGGCCTGTATCGGCGCGAGCTGGCTGATCGTCGTGGCGGGCCTGCAGGGCGATCCCTGGAAGATCGTCAGTTTCTCCATCTACGGTTTCACCCTGCTGCTGCTCTACAGCATCTCCACCCTCTACCACAGCACTCGCGGGCGTGCGAAGCGCATCATGCGCAAGCTAGACCACCTGTCGATCTACCTGCTGATCGCCGGCAGCTACACGCCGTTCTGTCTGGTGAGCCTGCGGGGCCCCTGGGGCTGGAGCCTGTTCGGAGTGGTCTGGGGGCTTGCGCTGATCGGCATGTTGCAGGAGATCAAGCCGCGCTCCGAGGCGCGGATCCTGTCGATCGTGATCTATGCGCTGATGGGCTGGATCGTGCTGGTGGCGGTGAAGCCGTTGCTGCATAGCCTGGGTGCTGCGGGCTTCGCCTGGCTGGCGGCCGGCGGTGTGTTCTACACCGTCGGCATCATCTTCTTTGCGTTTGACAGCCGATTCCGTCACTGGCATGGCATCTGGCATCTGTTCGTGATTGCCGGCAGCCTGATGCACTTTGTCGCCGTATCTTTTTACGTGCGTTAGAAGTCGCCCCACAATTGCTGCGCCACCGACAGGGCCACCACAGGGGCGGTTTCGGTGCGCAGCACCCGAGGGCCGAGGCGAGCTGCGTGGCAGCCGGCGGCCTTGGCCAGCTCGACTTCCGCTTCGCTCAGGCCGCCCTCGGGGCCGATCAGGAAGGCCAGCCTGGCCGGTTTGGCATGGCTGGTCAGCGGCTCGGCCACCGGGTGCAGCACCAGCTTGAGTTCGGCTTTGGTGCTTTTCAGCCACTCGGCCAGGGTCACGGGCGGGTGGATCATCGGCAGGGTCGAGCGCCCGCACTGCTCGCAGGCACTGACAGCCACCTGGCGCCAGTGGGCCAGGCGCTTGTCGGCGCGCTCGTCCTTTAGACGTACTTCGCAGCGTTCGCTGACGATAGGGGTGATTTCATTGACACCCAGCTCGGTGGCTTTCTGGATTGCCCAGTCCATGCGCTCGCCCCGGGACAGCCCCTGGCCGAGGTGGATGTGCAAAGGCGAGTCGGCCTGGCCGGGGATGGCCTGGTCGAGGCTGACGCGCACGGTTTTCTTGCCGACTTCGAGCAGTTGGCCGAGGTATTCCTGGCCGCTGCCGTCAAACAGCTGCACGGCGTCGCCAGCGGCCATGCGCAGCACGCGGCCAATGTAGTGGGCCTGGGCTTCGGGGAGCTCGTGCTCGCCAAGGCCCAGTGGGGCGTCGATGAAGAAGCGGGAGAGTCTCATGGGCTTGCTCTGGAAAAAGGCTGACGCAGATCCTGTAGGAGCGGACGCGCCGGCTCCTACAGGTTTCGGGTTGGTCTGGGGTTAGCCCGGATCGCGGAAATCCGGATGGAAGTCGGCCGGCACGGCGACGCTCACCTTGTCGCGGGTGGCGATATCGATCCCCTCGCTGGCCACCTCTGCCAGGAAGTCGATCTGCTCGGGTGTGATGACGTAAGGCGGCAGGAAATACACCACGCTGCCCAGCGGGCGCAACAGCGCGCCCCGGCTCAGGGCGTGCTCGAAGACCTTCAGGCCGCGGCGCTCCTGCCAGGGGTAGGCGGCCTTGGTGGCCTTGTCCTGGACCATCTCGATGGCCACGACCATGCCGGTCTGACGGATTTCGGCGACGTGGGCATGGTCGGCCAGGTGCGCGGTGGCGCTGGCCATGCGCGCCGACAAGGCCTTGTTGGCCTCGATCACGTTGTCTTGCTCGAAGATGTCCAGAGTGGCCAAGGCCGCGGCGCAGGCCAGCGGGTTGCCGGTGTAGCTGTGCGAGTGCAGGAAGGCGCGCAGGGTCGGGTAGTCGTCATAGAAGGCCTGGTAGACCTTGTCGGTGGTCAGGCAGGCGGCCAGCGGCAAGTAGCCGCCGGTCAGGGCCTTGGACAGGCACAGGAAGTCCGGGGTGATGCCGGCCTGCTCGCAGGCGAACATCGTGCCGGTGCGGCCGAAGCCGACGGCGATCTCATCGTGGATCAGGTGCACGTCGTAACGGTCGCAGGCCTCGCGCAGCAGCCTGAGGTACACCGGGTGGTACATGCGCATGCCGCCGGCGCCCTGGATCAGTGGCTCGACGATCACCGCGGCGATGCTGGCGTGGTGTTCGGCCAGGGTCTGCTCCATGGCCGCGAACATGTTCCGCGAGTGCTCTTCCCAGCCCATGCCTTCCGGGCGCAGGTAGCAGTCCGGGCTTGGCACCTTGATGGTGTCCAGCAGCAACGCCTTGTAGGTTTCGGTGAACAGCGGCACGTCGCCCACCGACATCGCGGCGATGGTCTCGCCATGATAACTGTTGGTTAGGGTGACGAAGCGCTTCTTCTGCGGTTTCCCGGTGTTCTGCCAGTAATGGAAGCTCATCTTAAGCGCCACTTCGATGCACGACGAGCCATTGTCGCCGTAGAACACCCGCTCGAGGCCGGCAGGAGTGATGGCCACCAGGCGTTCGGACAACTCGATCACCGGCTGATGGCTGAAACCGGCGAGGATCACGTGCTCGAGCTGATCGACCTGGTCTTTGATGCGCTGGTTGATGCGCGGGTTGGCATGGCCGAAAGCGTTGACCCACCATGAGCTGACGGCGTCCAGATAGCGTTTGCCCTCGAAGTCCTCCAGCCACACCCCCTCGCCGCGCTTGATCGGAATCAGCGGCAGCTGTTCGTGGTCTTTCATCTGGGTGCATGGGTGCCAAAGGACCTTCAGGTCGCGCTGCATCCACTGATCGTTGAGGCCCATGGGCACTACTCCTGGCTTTACGGCTCGGTTTGACCGCGTAAGCCTAAGCAATGCCGGGTGGCAGGACAACCGCTCAATGTCTCCAGGCCGGGCGCCATTCCAACTGGCGGATATGCACGGTGCACTGCGGCAGGGTGGACAGGGTCAGGCGGTCGAGCGGGCCAGGTACGTCGTGCCAGGAGGTACCGTGGGTGCCGGGGCCGGGGGCGAACTCGGTGTAGCCCTGGTCGCGCAGTGTCAACCAGTAGGCGGTCGAAACGGCCCTGCCGAGCGTGTTGACGTCTACCTCGAGCAGCAGGCAATCGACCGTCTGGCCGAAGATGAACTCGATATCGCACTGGCCATGGATGATCAATTCGGTGCCGAGCCGCCCCTCGTCGGTTTGGTAGCGCGCGCTGTAGACGATGCCATTGGATACGATGCTCAGACCAGTGGGCGCGTGCCAGGTGCATTCGGGGAGGGGCGCCGAAGGCGTCCATCTGGCAAAGTCTTCGCTGTAGATCACGGCTGTACCCCGGCTCGGTGCTTGAGTGCCAGCCAAGGCTGCACGAGCCGGAGACCCACTGCTACTGACAAAATTACCAGTTGCCAAAAGCACTTGATGTCACTGCGGTGGCAGGGTGGGCAGAGGTGACGTATTCTTAACGCATCTCTCCCGGGGCATTGCTCCCGTCTCTTCTGTCGCTTCTCTAACCGGAGTTCGCCATCATGGCTGCTGCTTGGGTGCGCCTGTGCGCGTTGGTATTGATCGGGGTTTCCAGCGGTGCCGCGCTGGCCAAGGACAAGACGGCTATCGTCGTCGGTGGTGGCCTGGCGGGCCTGACTGCGGCTTACGAGCTGCAGAGCAAAGGCTGGCAGGTGACGGTGCTGGAAGCGAAGGCCGGCATGGGCGGGCGTTCGGGCCTGGCAACCAGCGAGTGGATCGGCAACAGCAAGGCCCAGCCGGTACTGAACCAGTATCTGCAGCAGTTCAAGGTGGGCACCCTGCCGGCCCCGGAGTTCGTGCGTAATCCCGGCTACCTGATCGATGGTGAATACTTCAGCGCCACGGACCTCACAAGCAAGCAGCCGGCCACAGCTGAAGCGCTGAAACGCTTCGAGAAGACCCTCGATGACTTGGCGCGCTCCATCGATGACCCGCTCAATCCCGCGGCGAACAGCACACTGTTCGCCCTCGACCAGATGACTGTGTCTACCTGGCTGGACAAGTTGCAATTGCCGGCGACCGCTCGCCAACTGGTGAACCAGCAGATCCGTACCCGCTATGACGAGCCGTCGCGCCTGTCGCTGCTGTATTTCGCCCAGCAGAGCCGGGTCTATCGCAACGTCAGCGATCGTGACCTGCGCGCCGCGCGTCTGCCGGGTGGCAGCCCGGTACTGGCCCAGGCCTTCGTCAAGCAATTGAAGACCATCAAGACCAGCTCTCCGGTGACCGCTATCGTCCAGGACAAGGACGGTGTGACCGTCAAGGTCGGCGGTGTCGGCTACCAGGCTGACTATCTGGTCATGGCCGTGCCGCTGCGTGCACTGGCCAAGATCCAGATGACCCCTGGCCTGGACGGGCAGCACCTGGCGGCCTTGAAGGGTACCAACTATGGCTGGCGCGACCAGCTGATGCTCAAGTTCAAGAACCCGGTATGGGAAAGCCGTGCACGCATGTCCGGCGAGATCTTCAGCAACACTGGCCTGGGCATGCTGTGGATCGAGCCGGCGTTAAAGGGTGGCGCCAACGTGGTGATCAACCTGTCCGGCGATAACGCCCGCTTGCTCCAGGCTTTCGGTGACAAGCAGATGGTCGATCAGGTGCTGATCCGCCTGCACGCCTTTTACCCGCAGGCACGCGGCGCCTTTACCGGTTATGAAATCCGCCGCTACAGCACCGACGCCGGCATGGGCGGTGCCTACCTGGCCTATGGCCCGGGACAGATCAGCAAATACTGGCGCCTGTGGGAGCGCCCGGTACAACGGATCGCCTTTGCCGGCGAACACACCGATGCGCTTTACCCAGGTACCCTCGAAGGGGCCCTGCGTAGCGGTCAGCGTGCTGCGGGACAGGTCCAGGACCTGGCGGCGGGCAAGTCCTTCGACCCGGCCAAGGCTGCATCGGTAGCCGCCGCAGCGGCTACTGGAGCGGCTGGCGTCGCGGCCGCGAAGGACAAGGGCGGGTTCTTCTCCAACCTTTTCGGCGGCTCGTCCGACAAGGCCCCCGCCAAGGCAGAGCCAGTGAAGGTCGAGCAGGCCAAGCAGGACAAGCCGGACAAGCCGGGCTTTTTCTCGCGCCTGTTTGGTGGTGGTGACCAGCCAGAGGTAAAGGCTGCGCCGATCACCAAGGCCGAAGAGGTTGCACCTGTGCCCGTACCGGCCCCCGCCCCTGTCGTCCCGGCGCCTGTGGCCAAGGATGAACCGCTGAAACCTGCCGTTACCAAGCCCGCTCAAGCCAAGCCTGCGGCCAAGCAGGCCCACAAGCCTGCAGCCAAACCGGCGCCGGTGAAGAAGGCCACCGCCAAGTCGGAACCGGCCAAGAAGCCGGTGGTCAACAGCCAGGCCAAGGCCGGCTGATCCCGGTATAGCTGCCTGCGCGGGGCCCTGTGTGAGCGGGCTTGCCCCGCGATGGCGTCGGATCTTCCAAACGTCTATCGTTAATGTTTCCTTAATAGGAAGCTTGCAGAATAAATATCTGGTTTTTCGATAATCAGAAGCTGTTTTTTACGCTTTTATTCGATGCATTACGCGTTAGTCTTGTGCACAGCTTTCACGGGGAAATACGCCAACATGCAACTGCGCAATTCATCTTCTCGCTACGGCCTGGTCAGCATCGTCCTGCACTGGGGTGTGGCGCTGGCGGTCTTCGGGCTGTTTGGCCTTGGCCTGTGGATGGTCGGCCTCGATTATTACGACCCATGGCGCAAGTCGGGCCCGGACCTGCACAAGAGCATCGGCCTGGTGTTGCTGGCACTGATGCTGTTGCGGGTAGTCTGGCGTTTCGTCAGCCCGCCGCCGCCGGCACCGGCCAATCATGGCAAGGTCACTCGCCTGGCCGCCAAGCTGGGCCATCTGGCGCTGTACCTGGGCCTGTTCGCGGTGATGATAGCGGGCTATCTGATTTCCACGGCCGACGGCGTGGGTATTCCGGTGTTCGGCTTGTTCGACGTTCCCGCGCTGGTCAGCGACCTGCCCGACCAGGCCGACCTGGCAGGTGTGATCCACCTCTGGCTGGCCTGGGGCCTGGTGATTTTCGCTGTACTGCACGCATTGGCGGCACTGAAACATCATTTCATCGACCGTGACGCGACCCTGACCCGCATGCTGGGCCGCAAAGCTTGAATCTCAACCTCAATTGCAAAGGAAGGAAGTAAGGATGTTGAAAAAGACTTTTGCCGCTCTGGCGCTCGGTACCGCACTGATTTCCGCTGGCCAGGCCATGGCGGCCGAGTACAAGATCGACAAGGAAGGCCAGCACGCGTTCGTCGACTGGAAGATCAGCCACCTGGGCTACAGCTTCATCCACGGCACCTTCAAGGACTTCGACGGCAACTTCACCTGGGACAGCGCCAAGCCCGAGGCGAGCAAGATCAGCGTCGACCTGAAGACTGCCAGCCTGTGGTCGAACCACGCCGAGCGTGACAAGCACATCGCCAGCAAGGACTTCCTGGATGTCAAAAAATATCCAGAAGCCAAATTTGTCTCCACCAGCGTCAAGTCGACCGGTGACAAGACTGCCGATGTGACCGGCGACCTGACCCTGCACGGCGTGACCAAGCCGGTTACCTTCAAAGCCGTGTTCAATGGCGAGGGCAAGGACCCATGGGGCGGCGAGCGCGCCGGCTTCAACGCTACCACCACGCTGAACCTGAACGACTTCGGCATCAAGGGCCCAGGCCCGACTTCGCAGACCCTGGACCTGGATATCAGCGTCGAAGGCGTGAAGCAGAAGTAATTCGCTTCGCCAGCAACAAAAACGCCGCCCAATGGGCGGCGTTTTTGTTGGCTTTGCATGGCCGCATCGCGGGGCAGGCCCCGCGATGGCGCGCTCAGCCCTTGCGGGTCAGCAGCGCTGGGCGTTCACCGCGTGGGCGGCTTGGCAGGTCGTCCAGTTGCTCGGGCGTCGGGTAACGGTCCAGCTTGGATTCCTTGCGGATGATCACTGGCGCGCTCTGCGACTCGCGCGGGTTGCGCACGGCTGGTTCCTGGCGGGACGAATCTTCACGGCGGGCACGGCCGCCGTTGTTGTCGCGTCGGGCGCCACCATTGCTGCCGCCGCCGTTGCGCGGGCGCTTTTCACCGGAGCCCTGGCCCTGGCGCTGCTGGCCATTGCCACGACCCTGGCCTTGCCCCTGGCCGCCACCACTGCGCTGGCCTTGGGCTTGGCCGCCGTTGCCGCCCGGGCGACGATTGCGCCCCTGGTTCTTGGCGTTCTGGTAGGGGCTGACGTAGTCGGCGCGGTTGCCGAAGTTGTCGACGTCGTCGTCGAGGAACTCCTCAGGGTCACGGTTGGGTGCGGCGACAGGCACGGCTTTCTGGCCGTTGTTCTGCTGCTGGCGTGGCTTCTGGTCGCGCGGCTTGCGCTGCTGGCCTTGCTGCTGTTTCTCGCCAGACTTGTCCTTTTCCGCGGCCTTCTCGGACGAAGGCTTGTTGCGGCCCTTGTCCTTGCCTTTGTCCTTGCGTCCGCCACTGCCTTCCTTGCCGCCTTCGCCGCGAGGTTGCTGGTTGCGGCCACCGCGGCCATTGTTCGGCTGGCGCTCGCGCACTTCCGGCTTCTCGGCCTCGACCTGCGATGCGTCAAAGCCCATCAGGTCGCCATCCGGGATTTTCTGGCGGGTGACGCGCTCGATGCTCTTGAGCAGCTTTTCTTCGTCCGGCGCAACCATCGAAATGGCTTCACCGGAGCGACCGGCACGGCCCGTACGGCCGATGCGGTGAACGTAGTCTTCCTCGACATTGGGCAGCTCGAAGTTGACCACATGAGGCAGTTGGTCGATGTCCAGGCCGCGAGCGGCGATGTCGGTGGCGACCAGCACGCGCACGGTATTGGCCTTGAAGTCGGCCAGCGCCTTGGTGCGGGCATTCTGGCTCTTGTTGCCGTGGATCGCCGCCGCGGTCAGGCCGTGCTTCTCGAGGTACTCGGCCAGGCGGTTGGCGCCGTGCTTGGTACGGGTGAACACCAGCACCTGTTCCCAGGCGCCCAAGGTGATCAGGTGCGCCAGCAGGGCGCGTTTGTGGCTGGCCGGCAGGCGGTAGACCCGTTGCTCGATACGCTCGACGGTAGTGTTCGGCGGCGTGACCTCGATGCGCTCGGGGTTGTGCAGCAGCTTGTCGGCGAGGTCGGTGATGTCCTTGGAGAAAGTTGCCGAGAACAGCAGGTTCTGGCGCTTGGCCGGCAGGCGCGCCAGCACTTTCTTGACGTCATGGATGAAGCCCATGTCGAGCATGCGGTCGGCTTCGTCCAGCACCAGGATCTCGACCCGCGAGAGGTCGACACTGCCCTGGCCAGCGAGGTCGAGCAGGCGACCTGGGCAGGCGACCAGGACGTCGACGCCCTTGGCCATGGCCTGGACCTGCGGGTTCATGCCGACGCCACCGAAAATGCAGGCGCTGATGAAATTCAGGTCGCGGGCATAGACCTTGAAACTGTCATGTACCTGGGCAGCCAGCTCACGGGTGGGCGTCAGCACCAGCACGCGCGGTTGGCGGGGACCATGACGTTGAGACTTGTCGGGATGGCCGCCCGGGAACAGACGCTCAAGGATCGGAAGCGCGAAGCCGCCGGTTTTACCAGTACCTGTCTGGGCGGCGACCATCAGGTCGCGACCTTGCAACACGGCGGGAATGGCCCGCTGTTGCACCGGAGTGGGCTGGGTATAGCCCGCAGCCTCGATAGCGCGGACAAGAGCCTCGGAGAGACCGAGGGAAGCAAAGGACATGGGCAATCCTGTTCTCGTGGGGGCTAGGCCCGATGGGGTGTTCTGCCTGGCGCGACGGGCATCGGAGGGATGCGATCGCGTCCGGTCCAGCTGGGCGTTCACTGCGCATCCTGGAGCCTGCGGGCGGGCACCAAAGGTGCGCGGCGCCTGGTCGAGATGCCTGTTGCGAGGCCGAGCGTCCGGGCGTGAGCCGGGCGGGAAGGCTCGAGTATAACAGAGCAATCAGCGTGTGCCGCGTTCCTGCTGCTCAACGGCGAAAGGAAAATCCTGATTGCCGAGGTAGCGGGCATTGATCGCTGCATAGGCCGGCTCTTGTTTGAAGCGCCGCAGTTCATCACTGAATGCCTGTGCCAGCTGTTCGCGCCCAGGTTTGCGGGCCAGTCCCAGATACTGGGGCCGACGGCTTATCAGCAGTGGCAGTTCTTGCACAGTCTGCTCCAAACCCAGTCGGCGGCTCACATAGCGGCCGACCCGGCGGTCGGTCACCAAGAGGTCGATGCGCCCACGGGTCAACTTGCCGAAGTTGGCCTCGTGGCTGGGCGCAGGCTCACGGCGAAACAGCGGCGATTCTGCGAAGCTGCTGTCGTAGACATAACCGGGGGAGGTGCCTACGGTCAGCCCGGCCAAGTCCTCCAGGTGCACGACAGGGTGGGGGCGTGAGCGGGCCTGGTAGAGGACGAACTCGACCTGGGACATGGGTTCGTCCGGGTAGACCATATAGCCCTGGCGTGAATCGACCTTGAAGATGTCCATCACTGCATCCGCCAGCCCCTGCTCTACCATCGCCAGGCAGCGCCTCCAAGGCAGGAACTGCCACTGCACCTCGACGCCCAGGCGTTTAAACACCTCGTTGGTTATCTCGTAGTCGATGCCTTTGGCCTGGCCATTCTCCTGGTAGAGGTAGGGGGCCCAGTCGTCGCTGACGATGCGCAGGCGTTCGGCATGGGCCAGCGGGCTCAGGCCGGCGAGCAGCAACAGCAGGAGAGGGAGGATGAGCGTGCGCATGGCGTGAGAGTACGCTGCAAGCCCGGGCAAGACCAGTGAACGCTGGCCGCAGGCGCGAGCGCGAACGAACAAGGCTTTGACCTGCGCCAAAGCCTTGTTCGCGACCATCAGCGTGGCAGCTTCAGGTTGTTCCAGATCGCCAGGCTCGGCTCGGACTGGTTGAGGGTATAGAAGTGCAGTCCCGGTGCGCCGCCTTGCAGCAGCTGTTCGCACATGTGGGTGATCACTTCCTCGCCGAATGCCTGGATGCTGGCGGTGTCGTCGGCATAGGCTTCCAGCTGCTTGCGTATCCAGCGTGGGATCTCGGCGCCGCAGGCGTCGGAGAAACGCGCCAGCTTGCTGTAGTTGGTGATCGGCATGATGCCGGGCACCACCGGGATCTCGACGCCCAGTTTCTGCGCGCGCTCGACGAAATAGAAGTAGCTGTCGGCGTTGAAGAAATACTGGGTGATGGCGCTGTCGGCACCAGCCTTGACCTTGTGCACGAAGTTGGCCAGGTCGCTCTCGAAGTTGCGCGCCTGCGGGTGCATCTCCGGGTAGGCGGCCACTTCCAGGTGGAAGTGGTTGCCGGTTTCCTGGCGGATGAACTCGACCAGGTCGCTGGCGTAGCGCAGCTCGCCGCTGGCCATGCCCATGCCCGACGGCAGGTCGCCACGCAGGGCGACGATGCGCTTGATGCCGGCGGCCTGGTACTCGGCCAGCAGGGCACGCAGGTCGTCCTTGCTGTCACCCACGCAGGACAGGTGCGGGGCGGCGGGGACTTTCACCTCGTTTTCCAGCTGCAGCACGGTGTTGAGCGTGCGGTCGCGGGTCGAGCCACCGGCACCATAGGTGCAGGAGAAGAAGTCCGGGTTGTAGCTGGCCAGCTGGCGGGCAACGCCCATCAGCTTTTCGTGACCGGCATCGGTCTTGGTGGGGAAGAACTCGAAACTGTAGCGGCGTTCTTGTGACATCTCTGGTTCCTTCGGCAGTGAGCCTGGGCTGCTGCCTGCAAATAAAAGCCAGGACGGTGGGGGCCGGCCTGGCTCGGACATCGGTTCGAAACGTTGCCTGCCAGTGCCGGGCAAGAATACTTGGCACTGGCAACCAGCCGCTTAGTAGCGGTAAGCGTCCGGCTTGAACGGGCCTTCGACGGTCACACCGATGTACTCGGCCTGCTGCGGGGTCAGCTGGGTGACCACGCCGCCGAAGCCGCGGACCATCTCCAGGGCCACTTCTTCGTCGAGTTTCTTCGGCAGCACTTCCACGGTCAGGCGCTCGGCCTTCTTCGCGGCAGGCAGCGCGGCGAACTTCTGCTCGAACAGGAAGATCTGCGCCAGGACCTGGTTGGCGAACGAGCCGTCCATGATGCGGCTTGGGTGGCCGGTGGCGTTGCCCAGGTTCACCAGGCGGCCTTCGGCCAGCAGGATCAGGTAGTCGTCGTTCTGCGGGTCGAACACGCCGGCACCGGTGCGGTGGATCTTGTGCACCTGTGGCTTGACCTCTTCCCATGCCCAGTTCTTGCGCATGAAGGCGGTGTCGATCTCGTTGTCGAAGTGGCCGATGTTGCAGACCACGGCGCGCTTCTTCAGGGCCTTGAGCATGTTGGCGTCGCAGACGTTGACGTTACCGGTGGTCGTGACGATCAGGTCGATGCGGCCGAGCAGGTCCTTGTTGATGCCGGCTTCGGTACCGGTGTTGATGCCGTCCTTGAACGGCGAGACGACTTCGAAGCCGTCCATGCACGCTTGCATGGCGCAGATCGGGTCGACTTCGGTGACCTTGACGATCATGCCTTCCTGACGCAGGGACTGGGCCGAGCCCTTGCCCACGTCGCCGTAGCCGATCACCAGGGCCTGCTTGCCCGACAGCAGGTGGTCGGTACCGCGCTTGATGGCGTCGTTGAGGCTGTGACGGCAGCCGTACTTGTTGTCGTTCTTGCTCTTGGTGACCGAGTCGTTGACGTTGATCGCCGGGACTTTCAGCTCGCCCTTGGCCAGCATGTCCAGCAGGCGGTGCACGCCGGTGGTGGTCTCTTCGGTCACGCCGTGGATCTTGTCCAGCATGGCCGGGTATTTCTTGTGCAGGATCTCGGTCAGGTCACCACCGTCGTCCAGCACCATGTTGGCGTCCCATGGCTGGCCATCCTTGAGGATGGTCTGCTCGATGCACCACTCGTACTCTTGCTCGGTTTCACCTTTCCAGGCGAACACCGGGATGCCGGCGGCAGCGATGGCGGCGGCGGCCTGGTCCTGGGTGGAGAAGATGTTGCACGACGACCAGCGCACTTCGGCACCCAGGGCGACTAGGGTCTCGATCAGCACGGCAGTCTGGATGGTCATGTGGATGCAGCCGATGATCTTCGCGCCCTTGAGCGGTTGCTCGGCTTGATACTTGCGGCGCAGGCCCATCAGCGCGGGCATTTCCGATTCGGCGATGATGACTTCCTTGCGGCCCCAGTCTGCCAGGGAGATGTCGGCGACCTTGAAGTCGGAAAAACCTGCAGGCGTGTTTACAGCGCTCATTGAGAGCCTCCATTCGTAGTGTGCGAATGGGCGCCGTTGTGCGTTGAGCGTCCGCTTGCGCGGACAACGCCCCAACCGAGCCTGACAGGCCGAGCCTGCTGCAGCGCCCCTCGGATGGGTGGCGGGATGGCCACCACTGCGGGGGACCATATGAAACGGCGAGATTATAGCCGCGGGCGTGTGACACACCCAAGACTTTCTGTCGATTAATCGAGACGATAGTCGATGTTCAATGGAGCGTGACCGAGCGGTCTGCCATCATTAGCGCATGTCAGCAAGCAGGTCAGGAGTACAGATGAACTTTCACACCCGCAAATGGGTAAAGCCCGAAGACCTCAACCCCAACGGCACCTTGTTCGGCGGCAGCCTGCTGCGCTGGATCGACGAAGAGGCGGCGATCTACGCCATCGTCCAGCTGGGCAACCAGCGCGTGGTGACCAAGTACATTTCCGAGATCAACTTCGTCAGTGCTTCGCGTCAGGGTGACATCATCGAGCTGGGCATCACCGCCACCGAGTTCGGCCGCACCTCGATCACCCTCAAGTGCGAAGTGCGCAACAAGATCACCCGCAAGGCGATCCTGACCGTCGACAAGATGGTGTTCGTCAACCTGGGTGAGGATGGCCTGCCGGCCGCCCACGGGCGCACCGAGATCAAGTACATCCAGGACCAGTTTCCCGATTCTGCGGTCGAGTGATAAAGCCGGGGCCGCAGAGCGGCCCCGGCGTTTTCATGCCGGTGTGCTGACCTTGCGCACTACCTTGCCGACCGTCAGGCCTTGAATCAGGATCGATGACAGCACCACGATGTAAGTGATCGACAGCAGCAGATCACGCTCGGCGCCCTGCGGCAGCGACAGCGCCAGGGCCACCGACACGCCACCGCGCAGGCCGCCCCAGGTCAGTACGCGAATGGTGCCCTGCGGCACGCTGCGCCAGCGGCGCAACAGCACGATCGCCGGCGCCACGGTCAGCAGCCGCGAAGCCAGCACCGCCACCGCCAGCACGCCACCGGCCGCCAGGTGCAACCAGTTGAACGGCAGCAGCAACAGCTCCAGGCCGATCAGGGCGAACAGCAGTGCGTTGAGCATGTCGTCGATCAGTTCCCAGAAACCGTCCATGTAGCGGCGGGTCATGTCGTTCATCGCCAGGTTGCGCCCCAGGTTGCCGATGATCAGGCCGGCCACCACCATGGCGATCGGCGCCGACACGTGCAACTCGTAGCACATGGCCGAGCCGCCGATCACCAGTGCCAGGGTCAGCATCACCTCCACCTGGTACTGCTCGACGCTCTTGATCATGCGGTAGGTGGCGTAACCGATCAGGCCGCCGAAGGCGATGCCACCCAGTGCCTCACGGGCGAACAGGATGGCGGTATCGGCGACGCTCGGCGTCTCGCCCAGTTGGATGATGCCCAGCAGCACGGTGAACACCACGACCGCCGTGCCGTCGTTGAACAGCGACTCGCCGACGATGGTGGTCTTCAGCGGTTTGGAGGCGTTGGCGGTACGCAGCGCGCCGAGCACGGCGATCGGGTCGGTTGGCGAGATCAGCGCACCGAACAGCAGGCAGTAGATCAGTGGCACGTTCCAGCCGAACAGGGCGAACACCCAGTGCGACAGGTAGCCAATCACCACGGTGGCGATGAGCACGCCCAGGGTGGCCAGCAGGCCGATCGGCCAGCGGTAGCTGCGCAGGTCGGCAAGATTGACGTGCAACGCGCCGGCGAACAGCAGGAACGACAGCATCCAGTGCATCAGCAGGTCGTTGAAGTCGATCTGGTTCATCAGGCCTTCAACGCGTTCTTCCAAGCCAGGGAAGCCGATCAGGCTCAGGCCCTGCAGCATCAGGGAGAATAGCAATGCGGTGACCATCACGCCGATGGCCGGCGGCAGGCCGATGAAGCGGTAGTTCACATAAGTGAGGAGGGTGGTGAGGCAGATAAACGCGGCAACTAATTCAAGCATCCCGAATCCTGTGAAAGTGGCTTCCAAGTCATTACCCGAATGGCTCGGGCAGTTCTTTGATGATCTGGCGCGGCAGTCGGGACACACCTTATGACCGGATTTATCCAATTGGTTCCTGTCAGGCAGTGGCGTGGGGGCGGGCTCGCCGAGATGGGGCCATAACACGCCAGGCGCTATATAGTGGTCCCCACCGAACGACAACAAGGATTCCAAGGCGTGCTGGCAACTTCCCTCGTACTGGTCGCAGCCCTGCTCCATGCCACCTGGAATACCTTGATCAAGTTCAGCGCCGAGCGGCTGCTGGTCATCGCCAGCATGGACGTGGTGGCGCTGAGTTTCGCCCTGCTGGCGGTGGCCTTCGTAGATTTCCCGCCCGCCGGGATCTGGCCCTGGCTGTTGGCCTCGGCGCTGGCCGAGCAGCTGTACCGCTTTCTGCTGATCCAGGCCTATCGGGTCGGCGACCTGGGCCTGGTCTATCCGTTGATGCGTGGCCTGTCGCCCTTGGTGGTACTTGGGTTGACCCTGGCCTTTGCCGGCGAATCGCTGAGCCAGCAGCAGATCATCGGCATCCTGCTGATCCCCTGTGGCATGGCGTGTCTGCTTTGGCAGGGCGGCGGCGGCGACCGCCTGCCCTGGTCGATGCTGCCGGTGGTGGCGCTGATCGGCCTGTGCATCGGCTGCTACACCTGGTTCGACGGCCAGGCCGTACGCCTGTGGGGCAAACCGTGGGATTACCTGGTGTGGCTGAGCCTGCTCAGCTCCTGGCCGTTCCCGCTGCTGGCCGTGGTGGCTCGCCGGGGGCCATTCATGCTGTTCTGGCGAACCCAATGGAATCTGGGCCTGGCAGTCGGGTTCTGTGTGTTGTTCAGCTACGCTCTGGTGCTCTGGGCCATGCACCTGGGCTCGGTGGCCGAGGCGGCAGCGTTGCGCGAACTGAGCGTGATTCTCGTGGTGCTCCTGGGCATGCGCTACCTCAAAGAACCTTTTGGCGGGCCAAGACTCCTAGCTTGCACGCTGGTGCTGGCCGGCATGCTGGTGATGAAGCTCTGAAGCCAACCTCTGTGAAACAAGGAGTCCTGTAGATGACCGTAGCCCTGTGGTGCATTCTTGTCGCCCTGGTCCTGCCGCCGCTGTGTGCGTTGATCGCCAAACTCAGCAGCGGGTATTTTGGCTTTCGCGCCAATCATGACCCGCGTGCCTTTCTGGACGAGCTTGAAGGGCTGCCACGGCGGGCCCATGCCGCTCAGTTGAATGGCTACGAGGCGTTTCCGGCATTTGCCGCGGCGGTGCTGGTGGCCGATATCGTCGGCAATGCCGAACAAGTAACCCAAGATGTGCTGGGCGTGATGTACATCACCAGCCGGTTGCTCTACATCATCTGCTACCTGGCGGATTGGGCGGTGTTGCGCTCGCTGGTGTGGTTCGTCGGGATGGCGCTGATCGTGTCGTTCTTTGTCGTTTCGATCTGAGTGCATCGCGGGGCATGCCCGCTCCCGCAGTGGGAGTAGGCATGCCCCGCGATAGCGCCCGTCAGGGTACCTTCGGTACTTCGGGCAAAGGCTGACCCTTGGGCCACAACATCCAGATCTGCCCCTGTTGTTTCATGTTGCCTGCCAGTTCCCCTGCCTCTGGCCCGGTGCCCCAGAACAGGTCCGCACGCACTTCACCAGTAATCGCCCCACCCGTGTCTTGAGCTCCCACGGGGCGCACCACCGGGCTGCCGTCGGGGCGGGTGGTGGACAGCCACAGCAGGCTGCCCAGCGGGATCACCTTGCGGTCGATGGCCACGCTGTAGCCAGCGGTCAGCGGCACGTTGAGTGAGCCGCGGGGACCTTCGTTGCTGTCCGGGCGGGTGCTGAAGAACACATAGCTCGGGTTGCTGGCCAGCAACTCAGGGATCCGCTTCGGGTTGGCCTGGGCCCAAGCGTGGATGCTGCCCATGGTCACCTGTTCCTTAGGCAGCTGGCCCTGTTCCACCAGCCAGCGGCCAATCGGCCGATAGGGATGGCCGTTCTGGTCGGCATACCCCAGCCGTAGCTGGCGGCCACCTTCCAGCTGGATGCGACCGGAACCCTGGATCTGCAGGAACTGCAAGTCCATCGGGTCGGTCAGCCAGGCCAGTACCGGCGCCATGGCACCGTCGCGGTTGATCACTTCGGCGGTGTCATAGGGTTTGAGCACGCGGCCATCAAGGCGCCCGCGCAAGCGCTTGCCCTTGAGTTCGGGATACACACTGGCCAGATCGACCACGATCATGTCCTCGGGTACGCCGTACACTGGTACATGCGCGGCTTCGGTGCGTTCCAGGCTGCCGGGGTAGACCGGTTCGTAATACCCGGTGATCAGGCCGTTGGCGCTGTTCTGCGCCGAGCGCAGTCCAAACACCTGGAGATTCTGCTCGAGGAAGGTGCGTACCTGATCAGCGTTCGCCATGGCTGAGCCGGCTGCCTCGCAGGTTGCTGCCCACACCGGATCGCGCTTGAGCTTCTCGCAACCGTTGCGCCAGGCATAGAAGCCGGCCAGCAGGTCGTCGTCGCTGACCTGAGGCAGGTCCTTCCAGGTGGCTGGCACATAAGTGGCGATGGCATGAGGCTCGGGCTTGGCGCTTTCGCCGCCGTTGCAGCCGGCCAGGAGCGCCAGGGCGGGCAGGGCCCAGGCGAGATGGCGCAATGCAGATTTCATCGAGAAGGTCCTGTGCTGGGCGAAACATGAACATTCACCCTTGTTTTCTGTGTGGCTATTGGTCTTTGCCCGGCGGGCGGCGATACTGGCCACCCGTTTGCCTGGCCAAAGAGACCGTGATGTTCAAGCGATTGACCGTAGTACTGCTCGCCGCCCTCGCCCTGACCGCCTGTGACGGCGTCGATCCCAACTCGCCACTGGGCCAGCGCAAGGCGATCTTCAAGCAGATGCTCAAGACCAGTGAAGACATGGGAGGCATGCTGCGCGGACGGTTGCCCTTCGATGGCGTGAAGTTCGCCGAGGGCGCGGTGAAGCTGGATTCCCTGGCCCATGAGCCGTGGCAGCACTTCCCGCAGGTGCGCGACGAGGGTGACAGCAGCGCGCGGGCGGATGTCTGGGAGCGGCAGGCGCGGTTCCAGGACCTGGCCCGGCAGCTGGAGGGCGTCACCGGCGAGCTGGTGACGGTGACCCGCAACCCGTCGCTGGACGCAACGCAGATGAAGGCACCGATGGACAAGGTCGAGGCGGCGTGCAAGGCCTGTCATAGCGAGTTTCGTAATCATTGAGCCGTGGGAGGCTGTTGTGGGAGCGGGTTCGCTCCCACATCAAGGGCTGTTAGGTCAGCGCTCGAGCTCGTCCACGGCTTCCTGCAGTTCTTTCTTTGCCTCGGCCAGCTTGTCCTTGCGCTTGTTGATCTTTTCCGCGTCGCCCTTCTTCATGGCTTTGTCCAGGTCCTTGGTGCGCTGGTTCACTTCGTGGCGAGCATCGAGCACTTTCTGCTCGCGCTCTTTGCGCAGCCCGGCTTCGGTGCAGTTGTCCACGCCACGCAGCGCCTCTTCGAGCCCGGCAACTTGGTCACTGTTGCCATGGTCACGGGCAATCTTCAGCTGGTTCTCGATGGCGCTGCGTTTGGCGGCGCAGCCGGTCAAACCTGCATCCGGCTGGGCGGCTTGCGCGACGCCGGTCGCCAGGCCAAGGGTTGCCAGCAGGAAAAGAGCGGTGAAACGTGTCATGAAAAGCCTCCTGAGCGGGGCGGAGCAGCAAAAGTTGGTGGAATCCTGCCTTGGTTTGCCGGATTTAGGAACCCTTGGTGGGGCTTTAAACGGCAAACTCGGAGTTACCCTACGCTCGTCATTGTTCGGCGGTGTCGTTCGAGTGCTGGAAACCGGCGATACGATACCGGCCCAGTTGCGCGGCAAGGGCTTGAACATCTTCTGTTGCAAAAAAAACCTCGAGTTGTTTCGATTTTGCGCCACCGACCCCCGGCGAGGCTTGCCATGCGTCGGCCGATCGGGTTGCGAGCGTCGACCAGTCGGCCTCCAGCGGCATCTCCTGAGGCAAGGGCGCGCCCAGCGCTTTCAACCACTGGTGGAAGGAGCGCAGGTGAGCCGCGCTGAAACTGTCATGAAGCTGTCGGGCCCTGGCGTCGCCGAGACCCGGCACCTTCGTCAGGACTTGGGTGTCGAGCTCCAGCCAGTCCACGAGGGAGGTCACCAGGCCGGCATTCACCAGTCGGCGCCAGGTACCCGGTCCGATCCCTGGCAGGGCCAGCCCCTGCTTGCCGCTCAACCAGTTCAATCGGGCGATGAATTGCTCTTCGCAGCCAGCGCCAGCCCGCCAGCAAGTGTGGGCGTCATACTGGCCGGCAGCCGGTGAGGCCACGGGCTGTCGCACGACCGTGCGATGTACCACGTCGTCAAACCGCGGAACGGTGAGGCCGGCAAGGCTGATGGCCACCTGATCGCCAGGGCGAATATCGAGGTTCTGCCAGCGAGCCAGGGAACCAAGGCTGACCTGGGAAACCTGACGGTCGTCCAGTTCGACAGGCGCCAGATGCAGGATGGGGGTTACCTTGCCAGTGCGTCCAATGCGAAAGCGCACTTCGCGCACCTCGGCCAGTGCCTGGGAGAAGGGGTATTTCCAAGCCGCAATCCAGTAAGGGGCCTTGGCCTGCCAGCGTTCGGCGGGCGGGCGGCTGTCCTGGCGCAGGATCACGCCATCGGTGGCGAAGGGCAGGGCGGTGCGATACCAGTGCAGGCGCATCTCGGCGGCCTGCTCCGGGCTGGCGATGGCGACGCTGTAGCGCTGGCTGTCGGCAAAGCCCATGGCGGCCAGTCGCTCGAGACGCTCTGCCTGGGTTTGCGGCCCGTGCGGCCAGTCCCAGACGAACAGGCCGATGCTCGCGCCGAGCGCTGTGTCCAGCTGCTTGCGTGCCATCAGCCCGGCCACGTTGCCGCGAGCGTTGAGGCTGCCTGCCTGGGCCTGCACATGGCCCTCCAGGCGTTTGTACAGTTCCCCTTGCAGCACCAGGTCCACAGGCTGCGGCAGCTGTCGGGTGATGGCGCCGAGCGAGGGAATATGCCGGCTCCAGTCATGGCCCTGGACGCCATCGCCACGGCTGAGCAGCCGGACCAACCGACCCTTCTGGTAGACCAGGGAAACCGCGACGCCGTCGACCTTGGGCTGTATCCAGACATCGCGTTTGTCGGCCAGCCAACGACGCATTGCCTGTTCGTCAGGGAGCTTGTCGACGCCGGTGTGGACGATCGGGTGTGCAATCGGACCGCGTGCGCTTGCCAGTGGGGCGGGCGCCGCGTCTGGCAGGTTGAAGCACCGCTGTAGCAGCAATTGGCGCTGGCGGCTCTGGTCATAGAGCTCGTCGGCCACCAATGACTTGCCCTGACGATGGTAGTGGTCGTCCCAGCGGGCCAGGGTCTCGCCCAGCCGGGCCATTTCGGCATTCGCCTGGGATACGCTCCAATCCGGACACTGGCCGGCCTGTGCGCTGGCGATGAGTATCGGCAGGAGCATGAGTATCAGCAGCAACGGCATGGCCGGCATCCTTGCGAGGCGGTAAGGAGTCCTCAGCCTAGGTGTCAGCTGCGCGCTGCGACGTGCCGCATTGTCAGACGATATGTCACGAAAAAGCCCCTGCCGATTGCTCGGCAGGGGCTTTCTTTTACTGCTGTAGGAGACTTACAGGCCGGCGGCGTCGCGCAGGGCGGCGGCGCGGTCGGTGCGCTCCCAGGTGAAGGTGGTGAAGGTGTCGTCACCCACGGTCTTCTGCTGCGGGGTACGACCGAAGTGACCGTAGGCAGCGGTTTCCTGGTACATCGGGTGCAGCAGGTCGAGCATGGTGGTGATGGCGTACGGACGCAGGTCGAAGCATTCGCGCACCAGTTGCACGATCTTCTCGTCCGAGACCTTGCCGGTGCCGAAGGTGTTGATCGAGATGGAGGTCGGCTGGGCCACGCCGATGGCGTAGGACACCTGGATCTCGCAACGCTCGGCCAGGCCAGCGGCGACGATGTTCTTGGCCACGTAGCGGCCGGCGTAGGCGGCGGAACGGTCGACCTTGGACGGGTCCTTGCCGGAGAACGCGCCACCACCGTGGCGAGCCATGCCGCCGTAGGAGTCGACGATGATCTTGCGGCCGGTCAGGCCGCAGTCGCCCACCGGGCCACCGATGATGAAGTTGCCTGTCGGGTTGATGTGGTACTGGGTACCCTTGTGCAGCAGTTCCGCAGGCAGGGTGTGCTTGACGATCAGCTCCATCACCGCTTCCTGCAGGTCTTTCTGCGAGACCTCGGGGTTGTGCTGGGTCGACAGTACGACCGCGTCGATGCCGACGACCTTGCCGTTTTCATAGCGGCAGGTGACCTGGGACTTGGCGTCCGGGCGCAGCCAAGGCAGCAGCTTGGACTTGCGCGCCTCGGCCTGGCGCTCGACCAGGCGGTGCGAGAAGCAGATCGGTGCCGGCATCAGCACGTCGGTCTCGTTGCTGGCGTAGCCGAACATCAGGCCCTGGTCGCCAGCGCCCTGGTCTTCCGGGCGGGAGCGGTCGACGCCCTGGGCGATGTCCACCGACTGCTTGCCGATGATGTTCATCACGGCGCAGGTGGCACCGTCGAAGCCGACGTCGGAGCTGTTGTAGCCGATGTCGATGATCACGTTACGTACCAGGTCTTCCAGATCGACCCAGGCCGAAGTGGTGACTTCACCGGCGATGATGGCGACACCGGTCTTGACCAGGGTCTCGCAGGCCACGCGGGCATACTTGTCCTGGGCGATGATGGCGTCCAGCACCGCGTCGGAGATCTGGTCGGCGATCTTGTCCGGATGCCCTTCGGACACGGACTCGGAGGTGAAAAGGGAGTATTCGCTCATCTCGATGGGTTCCTGAAATTTACCGATGTTGTATGTCGCCAGTGGCCCGCTGGAAATGCCGGACCTGGATCTGAAAACCGTTACGCAAGCCCACGTAGAGGCTGTCCCCGGGGGTCAGTCCCGCAGCGTTGGCCCAACGGGCCAGGTCATCCTGTTCGAAGCCAAGCCACAGGTCGCCGCAGGCTTCGCGCGCCCACCCCTGGTCATGGCTGCACAGCTCGGTGACCAGCAGGCTGCCGCCCGCTTTCACCCGTCTGGCCAGCAGGCGCAAGGCCTGGGCCGGGTCGCTGAAATGGTGCAGGACCATGTTCAGCACAACGCAGTCGGCTTCCACATCCGTTGTACCCAGTGCATCGGCCAACTGCAGGTTCACGTTGTTCAGTGCATTGCGCTCACAGACCTGGCGCGCCAGCTCGAGCATGGTCGGGCTGTTGTCCATGGCCGTGACCTGGTCGAAGCGGCGCGCCAGGTCGGGCAGGAAACCGCCGTCGCCAGGCCCCACTTCCAGGGCGCTGGCGCCGACGCCGAAGCTGAGCTTGTCGAGCAATGCCAGCAGGCTTTCGCGGTACTGCGGCAAGCCGGCGATCAGGTCCTGCTGGGCGCGGAATTTCTCTTCGACGCGCTGGAAAAAGTCCTGGCTGGTAGCGGCGCGGCGCTGTTGCACCAGGGCGATACGTGCCTGTACGTCCACGGGCAGCGAGAGGTCGTCGGCTTCCTCCAGCAGCGCCGTATGCAGGCGGCCACCCAGGCGCTGACTGTCGGGCAGGGCGCGGCGGTAGAAGATCGCATTGCCCTCGCGACGGGTCGCCACCAGGTCGGCCTGGGCCAGTACCTTGAGGTGGTGGCTCATACCCGACTGGCCGATGTCGAAGATCTGCGCCAGCTCCAGCACGCCGAACGAGTCGTTGGCCAATGCGCGCAGCACGTTCAGGCGCAGAGGATCGCCGCCGGCCTTGCACAGGGCGGCCAGCTCGTCGCTGCGTTGCGGGGTGATGGGCGCATTGAGGTTCATGGGGCGGGAGTCTAGTCAGGGGATGCTGTCGTCGCAATAGCAATATCAAAAAGTTTTGATATTGCTGGATGGGTGGTGGTTTCGCAGGCGCATTTCTCGTGAAAAGTGGGCCAAACACAGGAAAAAAGCCCGACTGCGACCATACGTCATTGCCCCCGGCCCCCCCTGTGGGCGAAAATGGTCGCCTTTTTTCGCTTCACCACCCTTTCAAGCCCCAGGAGACTCAGCGATGCCCAGCCGTCGTGAACGTGCCAACGCCATTCGTGCCCTCAGCATGGATGCCGTGCAAAAGGCCAACAGCGGCCACCCAGGTGCCCCCATGGGTATGGCGGATATCGCCGAAGTGCTTTGGCGCGACTACCTGAAGCACAACCCGAGCAACCCGAACTTCGCCGACCGTGACCGCTTCGTGCTGTCCAACGGTCACGGCTCGATGCTCATCTATTCGCTGCTGCACCTGACCGGCTACGACGTCACCATCGACGACCTCAAGGCCTTCCGTCAGCTGCACAGCCGCACCCCGGGCCACCCGGAGTTCGGCTACACCCCAGGCGTGGAAACCACCACCGGCCCCCTGGGCCAGGGTCTGGCCAACGCCGTGGGCTTCGCCCTGGCGGAAAAGGTGCTGGGCGCCCAGTTCAACCGTGAAGGCCACAACATCGTCGACCACAACACCTACGTGTTCCTCGGCGACGGCTGCATGATGGAAGGCATTTCCCACGAAGTCGCCTCGCTGGCCGGCACCTTGGGCCTGAACAAACTGATCGCCTTCTACGACGACAACGGCATCTCCATCGACGGCGAAGTGCACGGCTGGTTCACCGACAACACCCCGGCGCGCTTCGAAGCCTACAACTGGCAGGTGATCCGCAACGTCAACGGTCACGACGCCGACGAGATCAAGATGGCCATCGACACCGCTCGCAAGAGCGACCGTCCGACCCTGATCTGCTGCAAGACCATCATCGGCTTCGGCTCGCCGAACAAGCAGGGCAAGGAAGACTGCCACGGCGCACCGCTGGGCAACGAAGAAATCGCCCTGGCCCGCAAGGAACTGAACTGGAACCACGGTCCGTTCGAGATCCCGGCCGACATCTATGCCGAGTGGGACGCCAAAGCCGCTGGCGCCAAGGCCGAAGCTGCCTGGAACGAGCGTTTCGACGCCTATGCCAAGGCTTACCCGGAACTGGCTGCCGAGTTCAAGCGCCGTGACGCAGGCGACCTGCCGGCGGACTTCTCCGAGAAGGCCCAGGCCTACATCAACGAAGTCGCCGCCAAGGGCGAAACCATCGCCAGCCGCAAGGCCAGCCAGAACACCCTGAATGCCTTCGGCCCGCTGCTGCCGGAGTTCCTCGGGGGTTCGGCGGACCTGGCCGGCTCCAACCTGACCTTGTGGAAAGGTTGCAAGGGTGTCGAGGCCAATGACGCCAGCGGCAACTACGTGTTCTACGGCGTGCGCGAATTCGGCATGACCGCGATCATGAACGGCGTCGCCCTGCACGGCGGTCTGGTGCCTTATGGCGCGACCTTCCTGATGTTCATGGAATACGCCCGCAACGCCGTGCGCATGTCGGCGCTGATGAAACAACGCGTGATCCACGTCTACACCCACGACTCCATTGGCCTGGGCGAAGACGGTCCGACCCATCAGCCGATCGAGCAACTGACCAGCCTGCGCAGCACGCCGAACCTGGACACCTGGCGTCCGGCCGATGCGGTGGAGTCCGCCGTGTCCTGGAAAGCCGCCCTGGAGCGCAAGGACGGCCCGTCGGCGCTGATCTTCTCGCGCCAGAACCTGCAGCATCAGGATCGCAATGCCCAGCAGATCGCCGATATCGCCCGTGGCGGTTACGTGCTCAAGGACTGCGCCGGCGAGCCTGAGCTGATCCTGATCGCCACCGGTTCCGAAGTGGGCCTGGCTGTCCAGGCGTTCGACAAGCTGAGCGCCGAGGGCCGCAAGGTCCGCGTCGTGTCGATGCCGAGCACCAGCGTGTTCGATGCCCAGGACGCTGCCTACAAGCAGTCGGTCCTGCCACTGGAAGTCGGTGCGCGCATCGCCATCGAGGCTGCCCATGCCGACTTCTGGTACAAGTACGTCGGCCTCGAAGGTCGCGTGATCGGCATGACCACCTACGGCGAGTCGGCACCGGCCTCCGCGCTGTTCGAGGAGTTCGGCTTCACCCTGGACAACATCCTGGGCACCGCCGAAGAGCTGCTGGAAGACTGATGCACCCGGGAGGCTACGTGCCTCCCGCCTGATCGCGGGGCAAGCCCGCTCCCACAAGGCATTCCGGTGCCTTTAGGGAGCGGGCTTGCCCCGCGATGGTCGTTCAACGCACCTGCACGTGAGTATCGAATGCCCCACCCGCGTCCCTACAAAGTTGCACTCAACGGTTACGGCCGCATCGGCCGCTGTGTCCTGCGCGCACTGTTCGAGCGAGGGGCGAAGGCCGGTTTCGAGATCGTCGCGCTGAACGACCTGGCCGACCAGGCCAGTCTGGAATACCTGACGCGCTTCGACTCCACCCACGGGCGTTTCCCCGGTGAGGTGAAAGTCGACGGCGATTGTCTGCATATCAATGGCGACTGTGTGAAAGTGCTGCGCAGCGCCACCCCCGAAGGCATCGACTGGGCCGCCCTGGATGTCGACCTGGTACTGGAGTGCTCTGGCGCCTACAACACCCGAGCCGACGGCCAGCGTTTTCTCGATGCCGGTGCGCCACGGGTGCTGTTCTCGCAGCCGATGGCCAGTGAAGCCGACGTCGATGCCACGGTGGTCTACGGCATCAACCAGGGTTGCCTGACCGGCAACGAACTGCTGGTATCGAACGCGTCCTGCACCACCAACTGCGGCGTGCCCCTGCTGCGGGTGCTGGACCAGGCCTTTGGCATCGAGTACGTACAGATCACCACCATCCACTCGGCGATGAACGACCAGCCGGTGATCGACGCCTATCACCATGAAGACCTGCGCCGCACGCGCTCGGCATTCCAGTCGGTGATTCCGGTGTCCACTGGTCTGGCGCGGGGCATCGAGCGCCTGCTGCCGGAACTTGCCGGGCGAATCCAGGCCAAAGCGGTACGCGTGCCAACCGTCAACGTGTCGTGCCTGGACATCACCCTGCAGACCGCCCGCGACACCAGCGCGGCCGAGGTCAACCGGGTGTTGCGCGAGGCCGCCCTGGTTGGCCCGCTAAAAGGCTTGCTGGCCTACACCGAGCTGCCCCACGCCAGCTGTGATTTCAACCATGACCCGCATTCGGCCATCGTCGATGCCAGCCAGACCCGTGTCTCAGGCTCCCGCCTGGTGAACCTGCTGGCCTGGTTCGACAACGAATGGGGGTTTGCCAACCGTATGCTCGACGTTGCCGAACACTATCTGCACGTCGTCCACCCAACCCGCAGCAAACAGCCCTGAAGGACTGCATTCATGACCGTGTTGAAGATGACCGACCTCGACCTGCAAGGTAAGCGCGTACTGATCCGCGAAGACCTCAACGTCCCTGTGAAAGACGGCGTGGTCGCCAGCGATGCGCGTATCCTGGCAGCGCTGCCGACCATCAAGCTGGCCCTGGAGAAGGGCGCGGCGGTAATGGTCTGCTCGCACCTGGGGCGCCCGACCGAAGGCGAGTTCTCCGCTGAGAACAGCCTCAAGCCGGTTGCCGACTACCTGGGCAAGGCCCTGGGCCGCGACGTGCCGCTGGTCGCCGACTACCTCGACGGCGTTCAGGTGCAGGCCGGTGACCTGGTGCTGTTCGAGAACGTGCGCTTCAACAAGGGCGAGAAGAAGAACGCCGACGAGCTGGCGCAGAAGTACGCCGCCCTGTGCGACGTGTTCGTCATGGACGCGTTCGGCACCGCGCACCGCGCCGAAGGCTCCACCCACGGTGTTGCCAAGTTCGCCAAGGTCGCTGCTGCCGGCCCGCTGCTGGCGGCCGAGCTGGACGCCCTGGGCAAGGCCCTGAAGGCGCCGGCCAAGCCGATGGCGGCCATTGTTGCCGGCTCCAAGGTGTCGACCAAGCTGGACGTGCTGAACAGCCTGAGCACTGTGTGCGACCTGCTGATCGTCGGCGGTGGTATCGCCAACACCTTCCTCGCCGCTGCCGGTCACCCGGTGGGCAAGTCGCTGTACGAGGCTGACCTGGTCGAAACCGCCAAGGCCATCGCCGCCAAGGTCAATGTGCCGCTGCCGGTCGACGTGGTGGTTGCCAAGGAATTCGCTGAAAGCGCCGAAGCTACCGTCAAGGCGATCGCCGACGTGGCGGCTGACGACATGATCCTCGACATCGGCCCACAGACCGCTGCCAACTTCGCCGAACTGCTGAAGTCGTCGCAGACCATCCTGTGGAACGGCCCGGTCGGTGTGTTCGAATTCGACCAGTTCGGCAACGGCACCAAGGTACTGGCCAAGGCCATCGCCGACAGCGCCGCATTCTCCATCGCCGGTGGCGGTGACACCCTGGCAGCCATCGACAAGTATGGCGTTGGCGCCGATATCTCCTACATTTCTACCGGTGGCGGCGCGTTCCTCGAGTTCGTCGAGGGCAAGGTCCTGCCTGCCGTGGCAATCCTGGAAGAACGGGCCAAGGCCTGAGTTTGAAGGCGCCTGGCAAAGGGAGCGACCTGATGGTCAAGCAATTGCCTGTGATGATCGTGGCAGTGTTGCTGGGCGCCTGCTCCAGCAACACGGGCAGCGAGGCTGACCCGGCGCAGCCGCCCAAGGGCGGTTGCTACCAGTCCCAGTGGCAGGCCGAGACGGCACCGGTGATCAACAAGCGCCTGGGCCCGGACGGCCTGGAAAAGTACGACGACGAGCACCAGCGCAAGGCGCCGGGCTGCCCTTGATCGGGCGCCAGGCAACCTGAAGGCTGTTTTGTGGTCTTGAACATAGGGCTGCTTTGCAGCCCCTGGCGGAGTGATTGAATGAAAGCGCTTCTGGCCGCATTGGCCCTGGCGACCCTGGCAGGCTGTTCGTTGCTGCAACCCGCCCAACCCGCCCCGGCGGACAACTGGACCCGCTGGGTCTGCGACAGCCAGGCCGAGGTGCTGTGGCGCTTCGCTGATGCACAACAGGACGCGGTCGATGTACGCCTGGGTGGCGGCGACCAGGTCTACCGGCTAAAGGCCGAGCCGGGCGCCTCCGGCGCGCTGTACAGCGATGGCATGCTGGCCTTCCACACCAAAGGTGAAGAAGGCCTGGTGTATTGGGTGGCGACCAACGATCTGATTGGGCGGGGCTGCAAGGCACCGTGACTGGCCGGGCCGCGCAGGTGGCCCACACTACTTGAACAGCAACCGCCCCTGCGGCAGGCTTGCACGAAACAAACGACGCTTGTCGGGAGAGAGATACACAATGGCACTCATTAGCATGCGCCAGATGCTGGACCACGCCGCCGAGTTCGGCTACGGCGTTCCGGCTTTCAACGTCAACAACCTCGAGCAGATGCGCGCGATCATGGAAGCCGCCGACAAGACCGACTCCCCGGTCATCGTCCAGGCTTCCGCTGGCGCTCGCAAATACGCCGGTGCGCCGTTCCTGCGCCACCTGATCCTGGCGGCCATCGAAGAGTTCCCGCACATTCCGGTGTGCATGCACCAGGACCACGGCACCAGCCCCGACGTGTGCCAGCGCTCCATCCAGCTGGGCTTCAGCTCGGTGATGATGGACGGCTCGCTGGGTGAAGACGGCAAGACCCCGACCGACTACGAGTACAACGTCCGTGTCACCCAGCAGACCGTTGCCATGGCCCACGCCTGTGGCGTTTCGGTAGAAGGCGAGCTGGGCTGCCTGGGTTCGCTGGAAACCGGCATGGCCGGTGAAGAAGACGGCATCGGCGCCGAAGGCGTGCTGGATCACAGCCAGATGCTGACCGACCCGGAAGAAGCGGCCGACTTCGTCAAGAAGACCCAGGTCGATGCCCTGGCCATCGCCATCGGCACCAGCCATGGCGCCTACAAGTTCACCAAGCCGCCTACCGGTGACGTGCTGGCGATCGACCGCATCAAGGAAATCCACAAACGCATCCCCAACACCCACCTGGTGATGCACGGCTCGTCCTCGGTGCCGCAAGAGTGGCTGGCGATCATCAACCAGTACGGCGGCGACATCAAAGAGACCTACGGCGTGCCGGTCGAAGAGATCGTCGAAGGCATCAAGTACGGTGTCCGCAAGGTCAACATCGACACCGACCTGCGTCTGGCCTCCACTGGCGCCATGCGCCGCCTGATGGCGCAGAACCCGAGCGAGTTCGACCCGCGCAAGTTCTTCGGTGAAACCGTCAAGGCCATGCGTGACGTGTGCATCGCCCGCTACGAAGCTTTCGGCACCGCCGGCAACGCCTCGAAGATCAAGCCGATCTCCCTGGAAGGCATGTTCCAGCGCTATGCCAAAGGCGAACTGGCCGCCAAGATCAACTGATCTGGTACCGTTCAACGAAAGAGCCCGCCGCGAAGCGGGCTTTTTTTGTGCGCGCAAGACCCGATTCGTACGTCGGCTGTCCACCGCTTATACCGTTAGTCGGCTAAGATCGGTTCCGATGGCTTATGGCCATGCGCCTGCATTGCGTCTTGAGATGCCGAGACTAGAGTAACAATCGGATCCAATTAAAAGTCGCAGTTGGACTTACCAAGAGAAGCAACATGGATGGCGCTTATTCTCAAACACCGGAAAGCAGTTCGGTTCTGCTGATCGTAGACGACTATCCGGAGAACCTCATCAGCATGCGGGCTCTGCTGACCCGCCAGGATTGGCAGGTATTGACCGCCAGTTCAGGGATGGAAGCCCTGAGCACCTTGCTTGAGCACGAGGTCGACCTGGTGCTGCTCGATGTGCAGATGCCCGAGATGGACGGTTTCGAGGTTGCCCGCCTGATGCGCGGCAGCCAACGCACCCGTTTGACTCCGATTATTTTTCTGACCGCCAACGAGCAGTCCGACGCCGCGGTGCTCAAGGGGTATGCTAGTGGCGCAGTGGATTACCTGTTCAAACCGTTCGACCCGCAAATACTCAAGCCCAAGGTCCAGGCTCTGCTGGAGCAGCAGCGCAACAGGCGCATGCTGCAACGGCTGACCCGTGAACTGGAGTCGGCGCGGGCGTTCAACGCCTCGATCCTGGAAAATGCCGCCGAGGGCATCCTGGTGGTGGATGAGGGGGGCAGCATCGATTTCGCCAACCCGGCCATCTCGCGCCTCCTGGATGCGCCGGTGGAGAAGCTGCAAGGCGCGCATATGCTGGACCTGATCCAGCTCCCCTGCGCCAATCTTTGGCCTGAGTCGGACTTTTACCAGGCCTATCTGGGGCGGCAGATCTTCCGTGTCCACGACGCCCAGTTGCGCACCCTCGGTGGTCAGTTGGTGCCCGTAGCGCTGTCCTGCGCGCCTTTGCCCGCCGAGCAGAAAGCCATGGTGGTCACGGTGCTGGACATGTCGGTGGTGCGTAGCCTGCACCAGCAACTGGAGTACCAGGCAGTGACCGATCCTTTGACCGGGTTGCTCAATCGCCGTGGCTTCTACCAGACAGCCGAAAGCGCGTTGCTGCGCAACGAGCGTTCAGACAAGGCCAAGGCCCTGATGTACATGGACCTGGACGGTTTCAAGCGGATCAACGATCTGCTCGGCCATGACGCTGGCGATACGGTCCTGCGCTGGGTGGCTGACCAGCTCAAGGAATGCCTGGGCAGCGAGGCGCTGCTGGCGCGTATGGGCGGCGACGAGTTTACCGCCCTGTTCGATGGCCTGCCGTACCCCGAGCAGGCCGGTCGCTACGCCGAGAAACTGCTGGAGCGTATGTCGAGCTTCCAGCAGGTGGATGGGCTGGAGGTGAACCTGGGGGTGAGCATCGGCATTGCCACCTACCCGGACTGTGGCGCTAACGTGGAAGGCCTGTTGCGCGCCGCCGACGCGGCGATGTACGCGGCCAAGCAGGCCGGACGCCAGCAGTATCGCTTCTACGACCAGGAACTCAATGGCCGCGCCCGCTCGCGGCTGATGCTCGAGGACAGTGTGCGTACAGCCATCGAGCAGAATGACTTCACTCTGGTCTACCAACCGCAGGTGGCTTTCACCGATGGCCGCTTGCGGGGCTTCGAGGCGTTGTTGCGCTGGCAGCACCCCAGCGTTGGCGACGTGCCGCCCGGGTTGTTCATTCCCCTGCTGGAGGAGGCTCGTCTGATCAACCGCCTGGCCAGCTGGATCTATCGCAAGGGCGCCGCGCAGCGCAATGCCTGGAGCGAGCGCTTTGGTTCGCAGCTGGTGCTGGGCATCAGCCTGAGCCGCGCCCAGTTCACCATGCCCGGGTTGGTCGATGAACTGGCCCAGGTGATCGACAAGCATCAACTGCAACCCGCCCAGCTGGAGGTGGAGGTGGCCGAGACCTCGTTGATGTACAACATCGACGCGGCGGTGAAGCAGGTGCACCGCCTGCGAGAGCTGGGCATTCGCGTGGCGTTGGACGACTTCGGCGCCGGCGACTGCTCGTTGCGCATGCTGCGCGACCTGCCTATCGACACGCTCAAGCTCGACCGCCACCTGGTCGCGCGGTTGCCGGACTCGGCGGCGGATATCGCCTTGGTGCGCAGCGTCATCGACCTGTGCGCGGCCTACGACATCACGGTAATCGCCGAGGGTGTCGAGACTCGGGCCCAAGCCGAATGGCTCAAGGGCGCCGGTTGCGCCTACGTGCAGGGGTTCCTGGTGGCCCGGCCGCTCACTGCCGACGCCGCTGGCGATTTCCCGGCGCTTTTCCCATGGGCGTCGTGATTGGCTAAACTCGCGTCTTCTCGTTCCGAACGCCAGCCATGACCGCCCTACGTTACCTGCAAGCCTACCCGCCGCACCTGCAGGAACAGGTGCGCCAGATGATCGCCAGCGATCGCCTGGGCGACTACCTGCGCCAGCGCTATCCCGAACGCCACGACGTGCAGAGCGACAAGGCCCTGTACGGCTATGCCCAGGAAATCAAGCAGCAGTACCTGCGCAGTGCGCCGCCGCTGGACAAGGTCCTGTTCGACAACCGCCTGGACCTCACCCACCGTGCATTGGGCTTGAACACGGCGGTATCGCGGGTGCAGGGCGGCAAGCTCAAGGCCAAGAAGGAGATCCGCGTCGCCTCGTTGTTCCGCGAGGCAGCGCCGCAGTTCCTGCGCATGATCGTGGTGCATGAGCTGGCGCACCTGAGGGAGCGCGATCACAACAAGGCGTTCTACCAGCTCTGCCAGCACATGGAGCCGGACTACCATCAACTTGAATTCGACCTGCGCGTCTACCTGACCTATCGGGAACTGCCGGGCAACACCTGAGGGACAAGCACCCCATGACCACGGAAGTGAGCAAGACCCGCAGCAGCTTCTACCGCCGCCTTTACGTGGCCTGGCTGATCGACAGCCAGACCGCCACCAGTGTGCCGGCGTTGATGGAGGCCACCGGCATGCCCCGGCGTACCGCCCAGGACACCATCGCCGCCTTGGCCGACCTGGACATCATCTGCGAGTTCGAGCAGCAGGCCGGTGCGCGCAACCATGCCGGGCATTACCGGATTCACGACTGGGGCGCGATCGACAAGCAGTGGATCATCCAGCACCTGCGGCAGATCCGTGACGTACTGGGCTACCCTTGAGCGTCGCGGGGCAATGCCCTCAGCCCTTGCGCATGCCGATATGCGGAATATCGTCCTCGAGGTACTCCTCGCCCACCACCTCGAAGCCATGGCGGTTGTAGTAGCCCTGCAGGTGCGCCTGGGCCGACAGGTACACCGGCGTCCCCGCCCAGCAGTGCGCTGCGCACTCTAGCCCCTTGAGCAGCAACTGATGCCCCACCCCGCCCCCACGCGCCGACGGGGCGGTGACCACCCGGCCGATCACCACGTCGCCATTGTGTGATTGCGGGTCGAGCAAACGCAGGTAGGCCACCAATCGGTTCCCGTCCCAGCCCATCAGGTGCAGGGTATCGCCTTGCAGATCGAGCCCGTCGACTTCCTGGTAGGCGCATCGTTGCTCGACCACGAACACCTCGGTGCGCAGTTGCAGGATGGCGTAGAGTTGTTCCTTGGCGAGGTCGCCATGGTGCTTGCAGATCCACTCGATGGACATGGGGGGTCTCCTTCGGTTGACCGTCGATCATCGCAAATCCAGGCGGTCACGACGAGGGAGAATGACGCCGTCCAGGATTCGGCCAAAATAGAGGCTAAATGACATTATCGTCCGCTGCCGCCAGGATTTGGCTTGTGTAATCTGCAACCTCTGTTGCTAGTTAGAGATCGCCGTCACCAGCGTGGGCCCCCAACTTCGAAAGGATTTGAGCATGCGGCCACTGCTTTGCGTTCTTGGATTACTGGGACTGTTGTGCGCGGGGCCTGCCCTGGCCCATGGCAAGCTGCGGCTGGTGGCCGACAGCTGGCCGCCTTTCACCGATACCGGCATGCCCGGTGGCGGCCTGGCCACCAGCATCGTCACCACGGCGCTGACCCGTGCCGGCTACGCCACCGAGTTCGAGGAGGTGCCCTGGGCCAGGGCGCTGATGGGGGTGGGCGAGGGGCGCTACGATGTGTTGATCAATGCCTGGTACAACCAGGAGCGCACCCTGATCGGCCAGTTCTCTGCAACCTACCTGGTCAACCGCATCCGCCTGCTCAAGCGTGAAGGCGAGGCTTTTGCCTATGCCCGCCAGGCTGACCTGTACCCTTACACCATCGCCGTGGTGCGCGACTACGCCTATTCCCCCGAATTCGACAGCGACGAACGCCTGAACAAGGTACTGGTGCGTAACTTTTCATCAGCTGTGCGCATGCTGGCGGCCGGGCGGGTGAACCTGGCGGTGGAGGATGAATACGTGGCGCGCTACAACCTGCAGCGCGAGCCGCAGCAGGTGCGCGAGGGTGTGACCTTCGTCGAGCCGCCGCTGGGCGAGAACAGCCTGCACATCCTGGTGAGCCTCAAGCACCCGGAGCACAAGAAGATCGTGGCGCGTTTCGAAAAAGCCATCGCCACCATGAAGGCCGACGGCAGCTACGCCCGCCTGATGCGCCAGCATGGTTTCTGAGCCCGCTCCTGGTGTGGGAGCGGGTAATCAGGCGGGCTGGCCTTCCTTGATCAGATGCCCGGCCAAGGTCCGCAACGGCCCCAACTGCCGGCAGATCAGCGCCAATTGCGTCTGCACCAGGCGCTGATGCTCGTCCAGTTCCTCGGGCATCTGTTCCAGCGCGTTGGCCAGCGCCTCCTCGGCGTCACTGTGGATCGCCACCGGCAAGCGTGCCGCCAGGCCATTGGCGATCTCGTCCAGGCTGCTGGCCAGGCTCCGCCCGGCACCATCGATCAACTGCTCGTGGACTTCGGCCGGCAGCGCTGTATCGCGGTGCGCGCCCAGCCCCGAGAGGTAACTCAGCAAGGTATGTGACAACACCAGGAAGCGGAAGCCGACGTCGGCCTCCTTACGGAAATGTCCTGGCTCCATGAGCATGTTGGCCAGGGTGGTCGACAGTGCCGCGTCGGCATTGTGCGCATTGCGCCGGGCCAGGCGGTAGGCCAGGTCGTCACGCTTGCCATGGGCGTATTGCTGCATGATCTGGCGCAGGTACTCGCTGGCGCAGGCGAGGGTGTTGGCCAGTACCTTGTTTAACCGTCGGCCTTGCCAGTCGGGCAGGAACAGGAACACCGCGAGGATGGCGATCAGGCTGCCGACCAGGGTATCGAACAGGCGTGGCAGGAACAGCCCGTAGCCATCGCCGATCTGGTTGAAGCAGAACAGCACCATCAGGGTGATCGCCGCCGTGGCCAGGGTGTAGCGGGTGGTGCGGTTGACGAAGAACACCACCCCCGCGACCACCGCGAACAGCGACTGGACGATCGGGTTGGGGAACAGGTCGAACAGCGCCCAGCCCACGGTCAGGCCGATGGCGGTGCCGATGATCCGCTGCACCAGTTTGCGCCGCGTCGCGCCATAGTTGGGCTGGCAGACGAACAACGTGGTGAGGATGATCCAGTAGCCCTGGGTCGGGTGGATCAGGTGGACCATGCCATAGCCCACCGACAATGCCAGCGACAGGCGCAGGGCGTGGCGGAACAGCAGCGAGGTGGGCGTCAGCTGGGTGCGCAGGCGTTTCCACACATCCTTGAAATTGCGTGGTGAGCGGTCGAGCAGGCTGCTGTCGCTGGCATCGGCCAGGCTGTCCGGGTTGCTGGCGGCGCTGAGCAGGCGGTCCAGCGTGGCCAGGTTGGCCGCCAGGGCTCGTAGTGAACGCAGCAGGCCGCGCCAGGCTGGGTTGTTCTGGGTGCGCAGGTGCTCCAGCGAGGCATTGAGGTCTTCAAGGGCCTCTGGGTAGCCGCTGGCGAGTACGAAGGGTTGGCGCAGGCGGATCGAGCGGGCCAGTTCCTGGCAGGATGAGCCCTGTTTGCGCAGCAGGCGCTGGCAGCGGAACATCACATCGCTGTGGAAAAACGCCTCGGTCAGCGCGTTGTAGGGGTAGTGCGAGGCGCTGACCCGCTCATGGATGTCCTGGGCCAGGAAGTACAGCTTGAGGTAGCGGCTGACCTTGGAGTTGGGCTGGCTGTTGCCGACCCGGTGCAGGATGATTTCCTTGGCAGCGTTGAGCGCGGCGACCACCTTGCCATTCTGTTTTGCCAGTTCCAGGCGCGTGGCCTCGACATCGAGGGTGCGGACCGGCTCGAACAGACTCGCCTTGAGCTTGAGGTAGCTGCCCAGCTCGTAGAACAGCCTGGCCAGGCTCTGTTGCACCGGCTGGTTGGAAAACAGCGCCTGCCACAACACCGACAGCAGTCCGTACCAGGCCGCACCCGTGACCAGCAGCAACGGCTCGTGCCAGAAATCGCTGACCTCTCCGCCGCGCTGGTCGACACCGATCATGGTGTAGACCGAGAGGATCAAGGTGGCCGAGGCGATCGCCCCATAGCGTTCGCCCAAGGCTCCGAGCATGGTCAGGGAGAACGCCGCCAGGGCCAGCGCGACCGCGAAGATCCAGGGGTAGGGGAACAACAGCTCGACCGACAGCGCGGCGACGGCGAAACAGCCCAGGGTCACCAGCAGGGCACTGAGGCGTCCCTGCCAGCCATCGTCGGTCTCGGCAAGGGCGCTGGCGATGATGCCCAGGAACAGCGGGATGAGCAGGCTCATCTCGTTCTGGTACCAGCACCAGGCCATGCTGCCGGTGAGGGCGATGGTCACACGGATGGCATAGCTGAACTTGTCTTGGCCCCACAGGCGACGCAATGAATGGCGGAACGAGCTCGATGACATGATGGCCTGCTGGGCAGTATTCGAAAAAGAATCTCTGGGGCCCCATCGCGGGGCAAGCCCTCTCGCACCGTTATGACGTGGGAGCGAGCTTTCCCCGCGATGGTTTCGCACCCTTCACAACACAGAACCAGCAAGAAGCGTTCCGTGCTGCTGAATGGATTCTACTCTACACGAACTGCGCCGCAGCGTTGGCCGAAGCCCAAGCCCACTGGAAGTTGAAACCGCCCAGGTGCCCGCTCACGTCCAGCACTTCGCCGATGAAGTACAGCCCAGGGCTCTTCAGCGATTCCATGGTTTTCGAAGACACTTCGCGGGTATCCACCCCGCCCAGGGTCACTTCTGCAGTGCGATAGCCTTCGGTCCCCGCCGGAACCACCTGCCAGGCCGCCAATTTTTCGGCGACCTGCGCCAGTTCCGCAGGGGTGTACTGCTTCAGCGGCTTGGATTCGAACCACTGCTCGGCCAGCAAGTTGGCCAGCTTGCGGGTGAATACCTCGGCCAGCACGGTCTTCAGCTCGCTGTTGGGACGCTCGGCTTGTTGGCCTTGCAGCCATTCCAGGGCGTCGCGATCAGGCAGCAGGTTGATCTCCAGCGTGTCGCCGGCCTCCCAGAAGGACGAGATCTGCAGGATCGCCGGCCCGCTCAGGCCACGGTGAGTGAACAGCAGGTTCTCGCGAAAGCTGGTGCCATTGCAGCTGGCGATGCAGTCCAGCGAGGTGCCGGACAGCTCGGTGCACAGTGCCTTGAGCTGGGGCTCGGTAATGGTGAACGGCACCAGGCCGGCGCGGGTGGGCAGCAGTTCGTGGCCGAACTGGCGGGCGACCTGGTAGCCGAAGCCACTGGCGCCGAGCGTCGGGATCGACAGGCCGCCGGTGGCGATCACCAGTGACTGGCAGGCGAATGGGCCGGCGCTGGTCTGCAGGGTGTAGCCGGCCTCGGTCTTTTCGATCTTGTCGATGCTGGTGTTCATCCGCAGCTCGGCGCCGGCCTGGTCGCACTCGGCCAGGAGCATGTCGAGGATGTCGCTGGACTTGTTGTCGCAGAACAGCTGGCCGAGTTTCTTCTCGTGGTACGGCACACCGTGCTTGCACACCAGCTCGATGAAGTCCCACTGGGTATAGCGGGCCAGCGCCGACTTGCAGAAGTGCGGGTTGTGCGAAAGGAAGTTGGCGGGTTCGGTGTACATGTTGGTGAAGTTGCAGCGCCCGCCGCCGGACATGAGGATCTTCTTGCCCGGTTTGTTGGCGTGGTCGAGCACCAGCACCCGGCGCCCGCGCTGGGCGCTGAGCAGGGCGCACATCAGGCCGGCGGCGCCGGCGCCGAGGATGATCACGTCGGTGGAGTGCACGGTTTTACCTCTTCAATGGCCGGCGATGGGCTGCACAGCAGCCCCAAAAAGACTTCAGACGATACGGACTTTCAGGGCGCGACCCTTGATCTTGCCGCTGTTCAGGCGCTGCATGGCCTGTCTGGCCACTGCCCGCTCCACGGCCACGAACGCGACGAAGTCGAAGATGGCAATCTTGCCCACCTGCTTGCCTGGCAACCCGGCGTCGCCGGTCAGCGCACCGAGAATGTCACCCGGGCGCAGCTTGTCCTTGCGCCCGGCGGCGATGCACAGGGTGGTCATTGGTGGCAGCAGCGGCTCGCCACCTTTGCTTTTGAGGCTGTCCAACTGTTCCCAGCGCAGCGGCTGCTTCTGCAGGTCTTCTATGGCCTGGGCGCGATGGCCCTCGGCCGGCGCCACCAGGCTGATCGCCACGCCTTTCTCGCCGGCCCGGCCGGTACGGCCAACGCGGTGCACGTGGATCTCGGCGTCACGCGCCAGTTCGACGTTGATGACCATGTCCAGGCCATCGATGTCCAGGCCGCGGGCGGCGACGTCGGTGGCTACCAGCACCGAGCTGCTGCGGTTGGCGAACATGGTCAGCACCTGGTCACGGTCGCGTTGCTCCAGGTCGCCGTGCAGGGCCTGGGCGACGATGCCCTTGGCGGTCAGATGGGCGACGACGTCTTCGCACTGCTGCTTGGTGAAGCAGAACGCCACGCAGGACTGTGGACGGTAGTGGCCGAGTACACGGGTCACGGCGTCCAGGCGCTGCTGAGCGTCGATCTCGATGAAGCGCTGTTCGATCTGGTTGTCGCTGTGCAGCGCTTCGACCTTGACCTGCTGCGGCTGGCGCATGAAGGCCTTGGCCAACTGCTCGATGCCGGCCGGGTAGGTGGCCGAGAACAGCAGGGTCTGGCGGCGCGACGGGGTCTTGCCGATGATGCTGGCGATGGCGTCGAAGAAGCCCATGTCGAGCATGCGGTCGGCTTCGTCGAGCACCAAGGTGTTGAGTCCGTCGAGCACCAGGGTGCCTTTGTCCAGGTGCTGCTGGATGCGCCCCGGGGTGCCGACGATGATGTGCGCGCCGTGTTCCAGCGAGGCGATCTGCGGGCCGAGCGAGACGCCACCGCACAGGGTGAGGATCTTGATGTTGTCCTCGGCGCGGGCCAGGCGACGCAGCTCCTTGGCCACCTGGTCGGCTAGCTCGCGAGTCGGGCACAGCACCAGCGCCTGGCAGCCGAAGTAGCGCGGGTTGATCGGGTTGAGCAGGCCGATGCCGAAGGCGGCGGTCTTGCCGCTGCCGGTCTTGGCCTGGGCGATCAGGTCCTGGCCCTTGAGGATCACCGGCAGGCTCTGGGCCTGGATCGGGGTCATCGAGGCGTAGCCCAGGGCGTCCAGGTTGGCCAGCATGGCGGCGGACAGCGGGAGGGTGGCAAAGGCGGTGGTTTCAACGGTCACGAGGCGGGCCTGCGGCTGGAGCGAAAAATGTCGCACAGTCTACCAGCCTCACAGCCATTCGCCCTACGACTCGACGTGTTCTTCCGGACGACGAGCGCGCCTTCCGTCTGTCGGCGCCAATTGCAGGAAAATCGCCGCCGCCAGCATGGCCATCACGCCGATGGTGACGAAGGTCAGCTGGAACGCCCCCAGGGTGCTTTCCACGCCTTCGGCGCTGCCAGCCGCGGTGAAACCACCGAGCAGCGCGCCGGCGCAGGCTACGCCCAGGCTCAGCGACAGTTGCGCGACCACCGACAGCAGGCTGTTGCCGCTGCTGGCGCTGGCGTCGTCGAGGTCGATCAGGGTCACGGTGTTCATCGCCGTGAACTGCATCGAGTTCACCGCGCCCAGCATCGCCAGCTGCGCCAGCAGCAGCGCATACGGCGTCTGTTCATCGACCAGCCCCAGGCTGGCCAGCAGCAGGCCCAGCAGCAGGGTGTTGCCGGTGAGCACGATGCGATAGCCGAGGCGCTCGATCAGCGGCCGGGCGACCGACTTGGCGAGCATCGCCGCCGCCGCCAGCGGAATCATGCTCATCCCGGCCTGGGCAGGTGAATAACCCAGCGCCACTTGCAGCAGCAACGGCACCAGGAAGGGCAGGGCGCCGCTGCCAAGGCGGGCGAACAGGTTGCCGAGGATACCGATGGCGAAAGTGCGCACGCGGAACAGTGACGGCGAGAACAGTGGCTCCGGATCGCGCCCGGCGCGCAGCCAGTAGGCGGCCAGGCAGGCCATGCCGGCGAACAGCAACAGCATCACCCGCAGGTGCGGCAGGTGCAGTTCGCCCAGCCCTTCCATGGCAATGGTGATCAGCACCATCGCCGCGCCGAACAGCAGGAAGCCCGGCCCGTCGAAGGTGGTGCGCTCGGCGCCGCGCAGGTCGGGGATGAACCTCCACACCGCATAGCAACCCACGGCGCCCACCGGCAGGTTGAGCAGGAAGATCCAGTGCCAGCTAAGAATTTCCACCAGCCAACCGCCCACGGTCGGACCAAGCAGTGGCCCGAGCAGGCCGGGGATGGTGATGAAGCTCATGATCCGCACCAGTTCGCTGCGCGGGTAGGCGCGCAACACCACCAGCCTTCCGACTGGCAGCATCAGGGCGCCACCCAGGCCTTGCACCACCCGGGCGAAGATCAGGAAACCGAGGCTGTTGGCCATGGCACACAACAGCGAGCCGAAGCTGAACAGCAAGATGGCGCTGAAGAAGATGCGCTTGGTGCCGAAGCGGTCGGCAATCCAGCCCGAGGCCGGGATCAGCAGGGCCACGGTGAGCATGTAGGCGATGATCACCCCCTGCATGCGCAGCGGGTCTTCGGCCAGCGAGCGGGCCATGGCCGGCAGCGCGGTATTGAGGATGGTGCCGTCCAGCGATTGCATGAAGAAGGCGATGGCCACCACCCAGGGGATCCAGCGGGCGGTGACGGGGTCCAATGGTGCGCGGTCGGGCATGAGAAACCTCAGGCGAGTGTAGGGCCCATTGTAGGAGCAGGCTCGTGGGAGCCCGCTCCCACGCATGTTACAAGGTGAGGGTCAGCCCTTTGACCAGCGCCCCCGGCAGATGACTCGACCCGGTGCTGCGCTGTCCATAGGTGCTGGTCGACAGGATCATCTCGCGCTCCTGGCTCAGGTCCTCCAGCTGGTTGCCCAGCAGGTTGTACAGGCTGTCGTCGAAGCGCATGGTGCTCACCGGGCCCTGGATCTGCCCGTTCTCCACCCAGAAGGTGGCGAAGCGGGTCAGCCCGGTCATGCGCGCCGCTGGCAGGTCCGAGTAGTTCAAGTACCAGAGGTTGCTGATGTAAAGGCCGGTGCCCAGACGTTCGAGAATCTGCTCGCAGGGCAGGTTGCCCGGCGCCAGGCTCAGCGCGCAGGGCGACTCGTAGCTGTCGGCGCCGTTGGCCTGCTGGCCGAATTCGACGGCGCTGCGCGCACTCACCAGCCGCTCCAGCGCCCGCCCTTCACCGATCAGCAGCAGGTCGCGGCGCGGCGAACCCTCGTCGGAGAAGGCCGGACTCAGCGAGCCGCTGACCTGTTCGCGGAAACTCACCAGCGGGCTCAATTGCGCGTCGCCGTTGTACAGGCGCTGCAACGGGCTGTTGCCAGTGGCCAGCGCCTGCGCGGAAAAACCACCCCAGCACAGCATGCCGGCGATTTCGTCCATCGCCGCCGGTGCCAGGTAGGCGCGGTAGCTGCCGGGCTTGAGGGTGACGGCCGGGCGCCCCAGGTGCGCCAGCTGTTCGCGAGCCTGACGCAGGCGTGCGGCAAAGGTTTCGCCACTCCAGGCCTGCCCTGCGTAGTTGGCTTTGACGGCCTGGCCGTTGGCGTGGAACAGGCTCCAGTCAAAGTTGAAACTGTTGGCCTGGTGCCAGCCAAAGGCGCCGAACGAGCTCGCGAAGCCACGGCAGATGGGGCCGGCGGCATAGATGCCGACCAGATCCAGGTCGCCGGCTTCGCGCTCGACCAAGGCCAGCACTTCGTCCAGCTCGGGCAGTGGCTGCTCTAGCAGGCTATGACTGTGCCAGGCGCTGTAGTCGAGGTTCAGGTAGGGATCCACCGCCAGCAGCGGCAGGGTCTGGCGCAGTTGCGCGAGGGCGTCGTGCAGGCGCTGGCGGTCGAGTTCGGCATCGTCGCCCAGGGTGATCTGCTGCTCTGCCTGGCGTCCTTCGCGGACCAGCCGCAACTGCACGCTGGCCTGGCTGACCAGCCCGGCCTGGCGCACCTTGGCATGGTTGAAGCGCACGAACTGCGAGTGCTCGGCGCTGTAGCCCAGGGTGAACTGCTCGCCGGGCTGCACGGCGGCGTTCAGGCTATCGAGCAAGCTTTCGAAACGTTGCTGGTAGGCGGTGCTCATCAGGCGTCCCCTCCGAATACGTCGATCTGGCGGAACACGCAGGCCGGCGAGGCATGGCCGACTCGCACCACCTGGTTGGGCTCGCCTTTGCCGCAGTTGGGCGTGCCGAGTACCTGGAAGGTGCTGCGGTCACCGACCGCCGAGAGGTTGCGCCAGAAGTCGGCGGAGATGCCGCGATAGTTCGGGTTCTTCACCACGCCCTTGAGTTGGCCGTTCTCGATCAGTTGGCCCCACTCACAACCGAACTGGAACTTGTTGCGCGCATCATCGATGGACCAAGAGCGATTGGTGCGCATCAGGATGCCGTGCTCGATGCCGGCGATCAGTTGCGCAAGCGTCTGCTCGCCCGGCTCGATGTTGAGGTTGGCCATGCGGTCGATCGGCGCGCGGTTCCAGCCGCAGGCGCGGCTGTTGGCCACGCCGTCCAGGCCCGAGCGCAGTTGCGACAGGGCGCCACCCAGGGGGCGCACCAGCAAGCCATCGCGGATCAGGAACTGCTTGCTGGCCGGGGTGCCGTCGTCATCAAAGCTGTAGCTGGCCAGCTCCTCGTGGATTGTCGGGTCGAAGGTCACGTTGAGCAGCTTCGAGCCGTACTGCAGATGGCCGAAATCGCTGGCTTTGACGAAGCTGGTGCCAGCGTAGTTGCGCTCATCGCCGAGAATGCGGTCCAGCTCCAGCGGGTGGCCGATGGATTCGTGGATCTGCAGCATCATCTGGTCGGGCATCAGCAACAGATCGCGCTGACCAGCCGGGGTGTTCGGCGCCAGCAGCAATTGCAGCGCCTCGTCGGCCACCCGGCGGGCCGCGCCGACCAGGCCGCAGCGCTCGACCACTTCGAAGCCGCCTTGCTGCCCGAAGTTCTCCCGGCCCAGGCTGCGGCTCTGGCTGTCCTGGCCGTCGCTGGCGGTGACGCCCAGGCCTGGGTAGATGAAGCGCTGGGCGTGACGCAGCTCGGCGCCGGCGGAGTTCAGGTAGGTCTGCTCGACCACGCTGAAGCCCAGGCTTGCCTGCCAGTCCACAAAGCGCTCGTCCCTGGGTACGCTGGCGGACTCGGCGGCGAGCAGGTCCAGGCAGTCGGCGAGTTTGGGCAGGGACTGTTCGAAGTTGGGCGATACATGATCGTGACGCCCGCTCGGGGCGGCCTGGCCACTCAGGTCGAGCAGGCTGCTGGCCTTGATCCTCCGGGCGAGTGCCTCGGCCTGTTCCAGCGCGCGTTGCAGGCCTGCCTGGGACAGGTCGGCGGTGGCCGCGTAGGCCTCGACGCCGTTGACCCGCACGGTGAGCATGGCGCCTTCGTCCTGGCTGAAGAAGGGCGGCTCGGCGACGTTGCGCCGAACCGACAGTGACTGGTGCGATTGCTTCACATGGCGAAGCGAGAACAGTTCGGCCGTGCTGCGCAGCGCGGCGAAGCGCTGGCGCAGCAGGGTGCTGGAGTCGAACATGGGAAACCTCCGTGTGCGCGGTGGCTCCCCCTAGAACCACCCCTCTTGCATGCCCAGGCACGTATCGTCGCGGGCCTCGAGCAAAGCGAGGTCATTATGGCAGCCCGGCACTTCCCAGGTGAGGAAATAACGCGCGGCCTGGAGCTTGCCCAGGTAGAAGTCGCGGTCGCTGCCCTTGAGCAGGCCGACCTCGGCATGGATCGCCTGCTCCAGCCAGCGCCAGCCGATCACGCAGTGGCCGAAGGCCTTGAGGTACAGCGCCGAGTTGGCCAGGGCCCCAGCGACCTTGCCTTGGCCCAGGTCACCGAGCAGGGCGAGGGTGACCGCTTGCAGGCGATTGACCAACTGCTCCAGCGGCTGGCGCAGTGTGTCGAGGTTCGGGTGATGGCTGGCGCGCTCGCAGGTGCCGGCGATCAGGCGGATCAGTTGCTTGAGCCCGGCGCCGTTGTTCTGCGCCAGCTTGCGCCCGAGCAGGTCGAGGGACTGGATGCCTTCGGTACCTTCGTGGATCGGGTTGAGGCGGTTGTCGCGGTAGTACTGCTCGACCGGGTACTCGCGGGTATAGCCGTGGCCGCCGAGGATCTGGATCGCCAGCTCGTTGGCCTTCAGGCAGAACGCCGAAGGCCAGGACTTGACGATGGGCGTGAGCAGGTCGAGTAGCTCCAGGGCTTGCCGGCGTGCCTCTGCATCCGCCGCGGTGTGGGTGTCATCGAACAACCGGGCCGCGTACAGGCCCAGGTCGAAGGCACCCTCCACGTAGGCCTTCTGTGCCAGCAGCATGCGCTTGACGTCGCTGTGCTCGATGATCGGCACGGCGGGGCTGTGCGGGTCCTTGTTGTCCGGCAGGCGGCCCTGTGGGCGTTGGCGGGCGTACTCCAGTGAATACAGGTAACCGGCGTAGCCGAGCATCACCGCGCCCATGCCGACGCCGATGCGCGCCTCGTTCATCATCTGGAACATGCAGGCCAGGCCCTGGTGCGGCTGGCCGACCAGGTAGCCGACGCACTGGCCGTTGTCGCCGAAATTGAGCGCGGTAGAAGTGGTGCCGCGCCAGCCCATCTTGTGAAACAGCCCGGCCAGCAGCACATCGTTGCGCGGGCCCAGGCTGCCGTCGGGGTTGACCAGATACTTGGGCACGATGAATAGCGAGATGCCCTTCACCCCGGCTGGTGCGTCCGGCAGCTTGGCCAGGACCATGTGCACGATGTTCTCGGACAACTCGTGATCGCCGCCGGAGATGAAGATCTTGTTGCCCTTGAGCCGGTAGCTGCCGTCGCCTGCGGGTTCGGCGCGGCTGCGGATATCGGCCAGTGACGAGCCGGCATGGGGCTCGGTCAGGGCCATGGTGCCGAAGTAGCGGCCCTCGATCATCGGCTGCAGGAACAGGCGCTTCTGCTCTTCAGTGCCGAAACTCTCGATCAGGTTGGCCGCGCCCATGGTCAGGAACGGGTAGGCCGTGGTGCCAGCGTTGGCCGCCTGGAAGTGGGCGAAGCAGGCCTGCGATACCAGGCTTGGCAACTGCATGCCGCCGACGTCGAAGTCGCGGTTGGCGTTGAGAAAGCCCGCTTCGAGGAAGGCGTCCACGGCCGGTTTCACTTCCGGGATCAGCTCGGCGCGGCCGTCCACGTAACGTGGCTCGTTTTCATCGGCTTTGCGGTTGTGCGGGGCGAAGTACTTTTCAGCAATGGTGCGTGCGGTGGTCAGCGCCGCGTCGAAGGTCTCGCGGCTGTGCTCGGCGAAGCGCGGGCGCTGGGTCAGGGCCTCGGCGTCGAGGACTTCGTAGAGTTCGAAGGCGAGGTTGCGGCTGCTGAGGAGTTGCTCGGACATGGCGGCATTCCTGGTTCGGGTTGCAGCGAGTCTAGGCGGGGTGGTGGGGCAGGGGACAGGTTAATTGGTGTGGGTGATATGGGGGCAGAAGTGGCCATCGCCCAGGCTGCCTCGGGCGCCGGGCGCTATGGATTCCCACCAAGGCCGCTGTCGCGGGCTGCCGTTTCTCGAGCCGGGCTAGCATGAACCTTTCACCCTAACACCTGCCTGCAGCTGTCGAGACTAGTAAAAGTACCAGTTTCAGAGTGCTCCACGACTATCAATACTTGTTTGAGATTCCTTTTGGCAGGTGTGCGATGAAGTATTTTTTCTATATGGAAGGTAGGCCTGTTGTCGTCGGGGAAGTGGGGGCGGGCAGGCGTATCGTGCGTGGAGCCGGAGGTGCCTTGGCTCAGGTCGGGCAGCGCGACGGGCTGCTTACCGGCACACGCAGCGATGATTCGATCACCTTCAGCGCCTGGGGCTCCGGGCATTTTGGCCATGTCTATGGTCCCTACGGCTTTGAGCCTCCTGGGGATCACGCTGCCTTACTGGGCTATGCCGGTTATCTACGGGACTCGGAACCTGGCCGCTATCTGTTGGGAAATGGGCATCGTATGTACAGCACGAGGCTGATGCGCTTTAACAGCCCTGATGTACTGAGTCCATTTGCTGCCGGAGGGTTGAATGCATATGCCTATAGTGAGGGAGACCCCATCAATCGTATTGATCCCTCAGGACGGGTTGGATATCAATTTAACCAGACAACCGTAGGGAGATGGCCAGAACAGCGCGTTGTCTGGAGTAGGACAGTCCCACAGGTAAACAGCCAGAGTCCTGGCAGTGTGGTTTTTACCGGCGCAGCAAACTTAACGGATGCAATGACGCTCCATGTGGACAATCGTGACAGATTTGTGGGGCCAAACTATGACGCATTGCAAGCCGATTTTGAAAGTCTGATCCCCTTGGGCATGAAGCCGGAAGACTATGGTCAGTGGGTTGCCCCTGAATTGAGCAAGCAGTCACTGCTTGTCAACAGACGGTCTGCAGTGGGGTCGCTAGAAATTTTGGATAGTCTTGCGTCCGGCGATTACAGGATGGATCACCAGAATCTCTATTTGATAAACAAGAAGACGAGGAGTGTAAAGATTCATGGAGGAGTTATTAGCTCCGATGCCAAGGAAGTTTTCCATCAATATCTTGTGTTCAAGGAGTCTGTTCCCTTGCACAAGAGGCTGCTAGGTGATCAGTGGAAAAGAAAGTTTTCGAATACGCAACAATACGTAAATCTTAAGATGGCGTTAGAAATAAGGGCTTACTGGAATTAGCCAACATGATCAGCGCCCCTACCTGTTCACCCATAAGCATCGCGGGGCAAGCCCGCTCCCACAAAGTCCAAAACACGACCTTGTAGGAACGGGCTTGCCCCGCGATGGTGTCAGCCGTCTTAACCGATGGTCATCAGGCTGGCGTTACCACCCGCTGCCGCGGTGTTCACGCTCACCGCCCGCTCGATCACCAGGCGCTCCAGGGCGATCTGGTGATCGCCGCTCGACAGTCCATGCACGCCGACGATCGCGCCGGCACGCTTGGCCACCTGCTCGCAGACGCCGCGCAACTGGTCGGAGTGACCGTGGTGGATGACCGCGTCGAAGGCGACCTCATCCTTGCTCCAGTCCGCCACCAGCTTGATCTTCGCTTGCAGCTCCTTCGGCAGTCGGGCGCGCACGGTCTTGCCCGGCTCGCCATCCTGGAACACCGCCGAGCTACCCACGGCCAGTACCGCCGCCAGCTGGGCCAGCAGGTCGGCCTCGTTGTCGGCCAGGCACAGCACGTGTTCGCGTGGCAGCACGCTGTAGGTGTTGCGCTCGCCGGTCGGGCCTGGCAGCACGCGGGTGATGCCGCTCTGCGACTGCTCGGCGAACTGCTCGCACAGCGCGACCAGGTCGTTCATCTGGCTGCTGGCCGCCCAGGTCTTGAGGGTGGTCAACGTCTTGAGCTGCTGGTCGCGCAGGGTGGTGTCGGCCTTGCTGCGCGCGTCGTCGGCCTGGAAGTGGCGGGCGATGGCGTCGGCCGGGCGGGTCGACAGCAGGCGGTACAGGTACAGCGGGCCGCCGGCTTTCGGGCCGGTGCCCGACAGGCCTTCACCGCCGAACGGCTGCACCCCGACCACGGCGCCGACGATGTTGCGGTTGACGTACATGTTGCCGGCGTTGACGTTGTCCACCACCTTGGCGATGGTCTCGTCGATGCGGGTGTGCACGCCCAGGGTCAGGCCGTAGCCGGAAGCGTTGATCTGCTCGATCAGCTGGTCCAGGTCCTTGCGGTTGTAGCGCACCACGTGCAGCACCGGGCCGAAGATTTCGCGCTTGAGCTCGTCGAAGCTTTCCAGTTCGATCAGGGTCGGCATCACGAAGGTGCCGCGCTTGATTTCTTCACCCTCGGCGATGGCCACCTGGTAAACGCTGCGGCCTTTGTCGCGCATGCCCTGGATGTGCTTCTCGATGCCGGCCTTGGCTTCGGCGTCGATCACCGGGCCGATGTCCACCGACAGGCGCTCCGGGTTGCCCAGGCGGCTTTCGGCCATGGCGCCCTTGAGCATCTCGATCACGCGGTCGGCGGAGTCCTCCTGCAGGCACAGCACACGCAGGGCCGAGCAACGCTGGCCGGCGCTGTCGAAGGCCGAGGACACCACATCGATCACCACCTGCTCGGTCAGCGCCGAGGAGTCGACGATCATCGCGTTCTGGCCGCCGGTTTCGGCGATCAGCGGGATCGGACGGCCCTGGTTGTCCAGGCGCCCGGCAATGTTGCGTTGCAGCAGGCGGGCGACTTCGGTGGAGCCGGTGAACATCACGCCCTTGACGCGCTCGTCACCGACCAGGCCGGCGCCGACGGTTTCGCCCTGGCCCGGCAGCAGTTGCAGCACGCCTTCGGGGATGCCGGCTTCCAGCATCAGGCGCACGGCCTGGGCGGCGATCAGCGGGGTCTGCTCGGCCGGCTTGGCCAATACCGGGTTGCCGGCGGCGAGGGCCGCGGCCACCTGGCCGGAGAAGATCGCCAGCGGGAAGTTCCACGGGCTGATGCACACCACCGGGCCCAGTGGGCGGCAGTTGTCGTTGCGCAGGTCGTTGCGTGCCTGCACCGCGTAGTAGCGCAGGAAGTCCACCGCCTCGCGCACTTCGGCGATGGCGTTGGCGAAGGTCTTGCCGGCTTCGCGCACCAGCAGGCCCATCAGCGGCTGGATATCGGCTTCCATCAGGTCGGCGGCGCGTTCGAGGATCGCGGCGCGCTCGGCGGGCGGAGTGGCCTGCCAGATCGGCGCGGCGTTGAGCGCGCACTGGATGGCGTTGTCGACGTCGGTGACGGTGGCTTCCTGCACATGGCCGACCACATCGCGATGATCGGACGGGTTGAGCACCGGTGCGGCCGGCTGTTCGCTGGCGGCGCAAGCCAGCAGCGGCGTGGCTTTCCAGTCGTTGTGTGCGGTGGCCAGCAGGGCGCAGGACAGCGACGCCAGGCGGTGTTCGTTGGCCATGTCGATGCCGGCCGAGTTGGCCCGCTCGCTGCCATAAAGCGCGCGCGGCATCGGGATGCGCGGGTGCGGCAGGCCGATGCTGCCTTCCTGGGTGCCCATGCGCTCGATGCTGGCGACCGGGTCGGCTACCAGTTCCTGGATCGAGATCGAGTGATCGGCGATGCGGTTGACGAACGAAGTGTTGGCACCATTCTCCAGCAGGCGGCGGACCAGATATGCCAGCAGAGTTTCGTGGGTGCCGACCGGGGCGTATACGCGGCACGGACGGTTTAGCTTACCTTCGGAGACTTTGCCTACCACTTGCTCGTACAGCGGCTCGCCCATCCCGTGCAGGCATTGGAACTCGTACTGGCCTGGGTAGTAGTTCTGCCCGGCAATGGTGTAAATGGCCGACAGGGTGTGGGCGTTGTGGGTGGCGAACTGCGGATAGATGGCTTCTGGCACGGCCAGCAGCTTGCGGGCGCAGGCGACGTAGGACACGTCGGTATACACCTTGCGGGTGTAGACCGGATAGCCTTCCAGCCCCTCGACCTGGGCGCGCTTGATCTCACTGTCCCAGTAAGCGCCCTTCACCAGGCGGATCATCAGGCGGTGACGGCTGCGCTTGGCCAGGTCGATGACGTAGTCGATCACGTACGGGCAGCGCTTCTGGTATGCCTGGATGACGAAGCCGATGCCGTTCCAGCCGGCCAGCGACGGCTCGAAGCACAGACGCTCGAGCAGGTCCAGCGACAGCTCCAGGCGGTCGGCTTCCTCAGCGTCGATGTTCAGGCCGATGTCGTATTGCTTGGCCAGCAGGGTCAGCGACAGCAGGCGCGGGTACAGCTCGCTCATCACGCGCTCGTACTGGGCGCGGCTGTAGCGCGGGTGCAGGGCCGAGAGCTTGATCGAGATGCCCGGGCCTTCATAGATGCCGCGGCCGTGCGAGGCCTTGCCGATCGAGTGGATCGCCTGCTCGTAGGAGGCCAGGTATTTCTGCGCGTCGTGCTCGGTCAGCGCGGCTTCGCCGAGCATGTCGTAGCTGTAGCGGAAGCCCTTGGATTCGAACTTGCTGGCGTTGGCCAGGGCCTCGGCGATGGTCTCGCCGGTGACGAACTGTTCGCCCATCAGGCGCATGGCCATGTCGACGCCCTTGCGGATCATCGGCTCGCCGCTCTTGCCGATGATGCGGGTGAGCGAGGAGGTCAGGCCGGATTCGTTGTGGGTGCTGACCAGCTTGCCGGTCAGCAGCAGGCCCCAGGTGGCGGCGTTGACGAACAACGATGGGCTGTTGCCCAGGTGTGGCTGCCAGTTGCCGGTGCTGATCTTGTCGCGGATCAGTGCGTCACGGGTGCCTTTGTCGGGGATGCGCAGCAGGGCTTCGGCCAGGCACATCAGCGCCACGCCTTCTTGGGAGGACAGCGAGAACTCCTGCAGCAGGCCCTGGACGATACCGGCGCGGCCACCGGCGCTCTTCTGGTTGCGCAGCTTGTCGGCCAGGCTGGCGGCCAGCTTGTTGGTGGCTTCGGCCTGGGCCGCGGGCAGGCGAGCCTGCTCCAGCAACATCGGCACTACTTCCTGCTCGGGGCGGCGGTAGGCGGCGGTGATCGCCGAGCGCAGGACCGACTGCGGCAGGATGCTTTCGGCGAATTCCAGGAAGCACTGGTGGGCGTGGTCGGCGGCGACTTCGCCGGCGTCGTCGCCAGCGGCGGCATGGCCGTTGAGGTCGTTCAGGGTGGCGCCACCCTCGAGCTTCTCGAGATAGTTGAAGATCGCTTGCTTGATCAACCAGTGCGGCGTGCGGTCGATGGACTGCGCAGCTGCTTTGAGTCGCTCACGGGTCGGGTCGTCGAGTTTGACCCCAAGGGTGGTCGTCGCCATTTCTTATCCTCGTTATTGCCACGGATGTGGCCTAAGCTGGCGGCAAGATTAGCCTGTAGGACAATTCGGGTGCAACCGGGTGCAACCCGATTTTTTCAAGGTAAAGGTGCTACTCGTCTGAAGGATGTTTCCATACAACCGAAACGGTCTTTATTGGTTCAATTTGTTATGGAAAACGCTGTGTTTGCTCCGAATTGGAGCAAGAATGCGGTTTTATCTGAAAATGCATGGCTGGGTGCAACTGGCAAATGAAAAATGGTTGCACCTCGTTCACGTTGTTGCATAGGATTCGCCGCCTGGGTGCAACCGCCGTCGTGCACGGCGGGTCGCAAGAGATAAAAACAACGCCAGGGCACAACTCATGGGCAATCCACTAACGATCACTTTCGTGGTCTACATTGCGGTAATGGTGCTGATCGGCTTTGCCGCCTATCGCTCCACCAAGAACCTTTCCGACTATATTCTCGGCGGCCGTAGTCTCGGCAGCGTGGTCACCGCGCTTTCCGCCGGCGCATCGGACATGAGCGGCTGGCTGCTGATGGGCCTGCCGGGCGCCATCTACTTCGCGGGCCTTTCCGAGGCCTGGATCGCCATCGGCCTGACCGTTGGCGCCTACCTGAACTGGTTGTTCGTCGCTGGCCGGCTGCGTGTGCAGACCGAACACAACGGCGATGCCCTGACACTGCCGGACTACTTCGCCAGCCGTTTCGAAGATCAGACCGGCCTGCTGCGGATTATCTCGGCGATCGTCATCCTGGTTTTCTTCACCATCTACTGCGCCTCCGGCATTGTCGCCGGCGCCCGTCTGTTCGAAAGCACCTTCGGCATGTCCTATGAGACCGCCCTGTGGGCCGGTGCCGCAGCCACCATCGCCTACACCTTCGTCGGTGGCTTCCTGGCGGTGAGCTGGACCGACACCGTGCAGGCCTCGCTGATGATCTTCGCGCTGATTCTGACTCCGGTGATCGTGTTGATCTCCACCGGCGGCTTCGACCAGACCTTCGCTGCCATCGACGCGGTGAACCCGGCGCACTTCGACATGTTCAAGGGCGCCACCTTCATCGGCATCATCTCGCTGATGGGCTGGGGCCTGGGCTACTTCGGCCAGCCGCACATCCTGGCGCGGTTCATGGCTGCCGACTCGGTGAAGTCGATTGCCAACGCCCGTCGCATCTCCATGACCTGGATGATCCTCTGCCTGGCCGGTACCTGCGCCGTGGGCTTCTTCGGTATCGCCTACTTCTCGGCGCACCCTGACCTGGCCGGTCCGGTCACCGAAAACCACGAGCGCGTCTTCATCGAGCTGGCCAAGATCCTGTTCAACCCATGGGTCGCCGGTGTGCTGCTTTCGGCCATCCTGGCGGCGGTGATGAGCACCCTGAGCTGCCAACTGCTGGTGTGCTCCAGCGCCCTGACCGAAGACTTCTACAAGGCCTTCCTGCGCAAGAACGCTTCGCAGAAGGAGCTGGTATGGGTCGGTCGCATGATGGTGCTGGCCGTCGCGTTGATCGCCATCGCCATGGCCGCGAACCCCGAAAACCGCGTGCTGGGTCTGGTGGCCTACGCCTGGGCCGGCTTCGGTGCCGCCTTCGGCCCTGTCGTGCTGCTTTCGGTGCTGTGGAAAGGCATGACCCGCAATGGCGCGTTGGCGGGCATCGTGGTCGGTGCGCTGACCGTGATCGTCTGGAAACAGCTGGATACCGGCCTGTATGAGATCATCCCGGGCTTCCTTTTCGCCAGCATCGCCATCTTCCTGGTGAGCAAGCTTGGCAGCCCGACGAACAGCATGGTTTCGCGTTTTGAAACCGCTGATGCGCAGTATCACGCCGACAAGTAATACCTGCTGATTCGGCGTTGTCCCTGTCGCGGGACAAGCCCGCTCCTACGCAGCCTCTTCAAGTGGCGTGGGAGAGGGCTTGTCCCGCGATGCTTTTTGCGGCGGTCAAGGCAAGGTAAACTTGTCGCCTTCGCAGGAGCTGCCATGAACTATCGCCACGCCTTCCACGCCGGCAACCACGCCGACGTCCTCAAGCACATCGTGCTCACTCGCCTCATCGCCCTGATGTCGCGCAAGGAGCAGCCGTTCGCCTATATCGATACCCACGCAGGGCTTGGCCTGTACGACCTGCAGGGCGACCAGGCAAGCCTTACCGGTGAGTACCTCGAGGGCGTCGCCCGCCTGTGGAATCGCGATGACCTGCCCGCCGTTACCGCTGACTATCTGGGCGTTATCAAGCGCCTGAACAAGAACGGCGAGCTGCGCTACTACCCGGGCTCCCCCGAACTGGCCCGGCGTTTGATGCGTGAACAGGACCGTGCGCAGCTCAACGAAAAGCATCCTGAAGACGGCGTGCTGCTCAAAGAGAACATGAAAAAGGACCCGCGAGTCACCGTGCATCTGGGCGAGGGCTGGCACATCCCGCGGGCCCTGCTGCCGGTGCAGGAAAAACGCGCGATCATGTTGATCGACCCGCCGTTCGAGCAGGCCGACGAGCTCAAGCGCTGCACCGTGGCGATGAAGGAGGCGATCGGTCGCATGCGCCAGACCGTCGCGGCCATCTGGTACCCGATCAAGGACCAGCGCTCGCTGACCCGCTTCTACCAGGACCTCACCAGCACCGGTGCGCCCAAGCTGCTGCGCGTGGAACTGTATGTGCATCACCAGGACAGCCCGCAGGGCCTGAACGGCTCGGGCCTGGCCATCGCCAACCCACCGTGGGGCCTGGAAGATGAGCTCAAGGAGCTGCTGCCGTGGTTGGCCAAGGAACTGGCGCAGACCGCCGGCAGCTTCCGCATGGACTGGCTGATCGCCGAATAAACAGGCGTCGCAAGCACCGTGGGAGCGGCGATGCGGCGGCCTGACTTGCCCGGCGATGGCGTCAGCAAATCCAGCGCCATCGCGGGGCAAGCGCGCTGCCACGTCCATGCATCGCGTCAGGCGATCTTTGCGTTATAATCCCGCCCTTTAGCCGCCATCCGCCTGAATGGCCGGTGGCGCACTTCATACCGATTTGAGAGGCTAACCCCTTGGCACTGACGATTCTTGGCCTGTCCGGCGCCCTTAGCCATGACCCTTCCGCGGCCCTGTACATCGACGGCAAGCTGATTGCCGCCGCCGAAGAAGAGCGCTTCGTGCGTGACAAGCATGCGAAGAACCGCATGCCCTACGAGTCGGCGAAGTTCTGCCTGGAGCAGGCCGGCATCAAGCCGTCGGACGTCGACGTGGTGGCCATTCCTTTCGCCCCGATCAGCCTGTTCGGCAAGGCTCGCTGGCACTACGCCAAGCGCTACTGGTACGCCCCGGACCGCGCCCTCGACGCGCTGCTGATGGGCAACCGCCGTTACAAGCGCTATCGCAAGAAGATCGTCTGGTGCCTGGAGCAGTTGGGCTTCGATCCGAAGAAGATCAAGATCGAACCGGTCGAGCACCACCTGGCCCACGCCTCCAGCGCCTACCACTGCTCGGGCTTCAAAGAGAAGACCGCGATCCTCGGCATCGACGGCAAGGGCGAGTACGCCACTACCTTCTTCGGCTATGGCGAAAACGGCAAGATCCACAAGATCAAGGAATTCTTCGACCCGGATTCCCTGGGTGGCCTGTATGGCGCGATCACCGAGTTCCTCGGCTTCGAGATGCTCGATGGCGAGTTCAAGGTCATGGGCATGGCGCCGTATGGCGATGCCAGCAAATATGACTTCTCGCGCCTGGCCAGCTTCGAAAACGGCGAGCTGGTGATCAACACCGAGTACGCCAACGTCATTGGCCTGCGCCGCTATAAAGAGAAGGGCAAGGGCTTCTACTTCTCGCCCAAGCTGATCGAGTGGTTGGGTCCGAAACGCGAAGGCGATATCGCCGACGAGCCGTATATCCACTACGCGGCGAGCATGCAGGCATTGTTCGAGAAACTCGCCCTGCAGATGATCGACCACTACCTGGGCGATACCCTGAAAGAGACCGGCAAGCTGGCCTTCGCCGGCGGCTGTGCGCTGAACGTCAAACTGAACCAGAAGATCATCGCCCGCGATGACGTGAAAGAGTTGTTCGTCCAGCCAGCGTCCGGCGACGCCGGTACTGCGGTAGGTGCAGCTGCCTATGTGTCCCACGCCCGTGGCGTGCCGGTCGAGAAGATGGAGCACGTCTATCTCGGCCCTGCGTACTCCAACGAAGACGTGATCGCCGCCTGCGCCCGTCACCCGAGCAAACCGGTATGGCGCAAGCTCGAGAACATGCCCGAGCAGATTGCCAAGATCATGGTCGACGGCAACCCGGTTGCCTGGTTCCAGGGTCGCATGGAGTTTGGCCCGCGCGCACTGGGTGGTCGCTCGATCATCGGTTGCCCGAGCGTGCCGGGCGTGGCCGACCGCATCAACCACCAGATCAAGTTCCGCGAGCGCTGGAGGCCTTTCTGCCCATCGATGCTCGACACCGTCGCGCCGCAGATGATCAAGATCGACCATCCGGCCCCGTTCATGACCTTCACCTTCGAAGTGGCTGAAGAGTGGAAGACCCGCGTGCCGGAAGTGGTCCACGAGGACGGTACCTCGCGTGCCCAGGTGCTCAAGCGCGAGTACAATCCGCGCTACTACGACATGATGAAGGCGCTGGAAGACCTGACCGGCAACGGCGTGTCGCTGAACACCTCGCTCAACCGCCGTGGCGAACCGATGATCTGCTCGCCGACCGACGCCCTGAACATGTTCTTCGGCTCGGACCTGCAGTACCTGATCATGGAAGACATCCTGGTGGTCAAGGAAGGCGCCGCGCCGTATGACCAGCCGCTCTGAACCGCGGATCCTGCAGTTCTGCCATGGCTATGACGGGCCGTTCCTCGACTGCGCCCGTCAATACGCCAGCCTGTTCCAGGGCAGCGGCTACAAGGTCACCACCGTGTTCCTCACCGGGGCAGCTGACGCGCAGGTCGCGGCTGGCTGCGCCTCGGACGAGGTATTGTTCCTGGAATTCAGTTCAAAGGCCGTGCGTGGCCTGAAACTGGGTGCCATCGCCGCGCTGCGCAAGATCGCCGCGCAGCGCAATTTCGCGTTCTGCATCGCCCACCGCTTCAAGCCGATCTATGTCGCGCTGCTGGGCACCGGCCTGCCGGTGATCGGCGTGCACCACGCGTTTGGCGACTACCAGCGCAAGGGGCGTCGCCTGTTCGCCAACCTGTTCCGTAAACGCCTGAGCCTGCTCGGTGTCTCGGATGCGGTGCGCGACGACATGCGACGCTGCCTGGGGCTTTGGCCGGCCGAGCGTATCCAGACCCTGTACAACCGCATCGATGTCGAGACATTGCAGGCCAGCTTGGTGCCGCGTGACGAGGCGCGTCGTGCCTTGGGCCTGGATGAGCATGCCTGGGTGGTGGGCAATGTCGGTCGCCTGCACCCGGACAAGGACCAGGCCACGCTGTTGCGCGGCTTCGCCGAAGCCTTGCCTGGCCTGCCGGCTGGCGCGCGGCTGGCAATCCTGGGCAAGGGCCGCCTCGAGGCGCAGCTCAGGGCATTGGCCGCTGAGCTGGGCATTGCCGGGCAGGTGGACTTTCTCGGCCAGGTGCCGGACGCCCGCCGTTACTTCCGCGCCTTCGATGTATTTGCACTGAGCTCCGACCATGAGCCGTTCGGCATGGTCCTGCTGGAGGCCATGGTGGCAGGCGTGCCGCTCCTGGCCACTGCCTGTGGCGGCGCCCGGGAAGTGGTTGAGGGTGTGGGCGTGCTGTTCCCGCTGGGCGATGCCGCGCAGCTGGCCCAGGGCCTGAAACACATGGCCGGGTTGGACGCCGGGCAGCGCGAGGCCTGTGCTTTGCACATGCTGCAGCGCCTGCAGCAGCGTTTCAGCGACCAGGCAGTGCGCGGTGCCTTCTGGCAGTTGCCGCAGGTGCGTGCGCTGGTCGCGGAGGCCTGATGCTCAAATTTATCCAAGGCTGGCGCGAACGCGGTTGGCAAGTCATCGACGCGGCCGCCTACGGCGATACCTGGCAGCGGTTTGGCGGCAGTGTGGCGACCCATCCTCTGGTGATCGAGCAACTGGCCGACCTGGCCCAGATCCCGGTGCGTTATCTGGGTTTTCCACAGGATGGTGAGCTCAAGGCCGCGTTGCCGGTATGGGGGCGCCACTTGGCGCTGTCCAAGGACGTGCTCAAGCGACATGGCAAAAAAGGCCTGTTCGACTTGGGCAACGCCGAGATCATCCTGCCGGCCGCCGATGACTGCGCCGCGCCGCTGCGCCATGCCGGGCGTTACCTGTCCGAACTGAACCAGGGCCGTTTCAGCGGTCTCAAGGCGCAGCCAGAGCAGCTGGCCATGTCTCGTCCGCACGAGGACCTGTCGAAGAAGTTTCGCTATAACCAGCGCCGCGAGCTGCGCCTGCTGGAAGAGGCCGGCGGCCAGGTGCGACCGATTGGCGATTTCACTGCAGCCGAGATCGCGGCGATGTACTGTGACTTGTTTCAGCGTCGCTGGGGGTTCCCGGCTACCGGCGCGGCCCGCATGGCCGAAGTGGTCGAGCGCCTGCGCGAACTGTTGATTGGCTCCGTGCTGTTCCTGGAGGGCGCGCCGATCGCGATCCAGCTGGTGTATCGCGTCGAGGCGCCACAATGGATCAGCGTTGAATATGTAAACGGCGGTGTCGATCCAGAGACCAAGGCCTTCAGCCCTGGTAGCGTACTGAGCTTCCTCAATACCCAGGCTGCCTGGGAGGATGCCAATGCCCGCGGCAAGGCGCTGCGGTTCTCCTTCGGCCGAGCCGATCGAGAGTACAAGGATCGTTGGTGCAACCCCGTCAACGTCTTCCAGGTCTGAACATGAGCGCCAACAAGCAGCAACTGCTCAAACGCCATCGCAAGCGCAAGCGGGTGATCCTGCTGGTGTTGCTTGTCGCGCTGTTGCTGACGGCGCTGTGGGCATCGTGGTTGCCGCCTGTCCTCGCGCTGGTGTTGTGGGTGGCCCATGAGGCCTGGTTCTCCGACCACCTGTTCTACGTGCCCGGCAGCGACTACCAGTACGACTTGCAGGCCAGCGAGCGTCATGCACTGCACGGCCTTGGCGGGGTGCTTGCGTTGCCGAAAGATTGCCAACTGGACGGTAACGAGACCCTGTTGCTGCGGGTGAATCTGCGCGCCGGTTGGTTGGGGCGCCTGCTCGACCCGGCGGTACGCATCGAAGGTGGCGTCGCCGATTGCCAGACCTTCGAGCGTGGTGTCCGCGGTGTGCGCTACCTGAACCTGGGGGGACAGGCAGAGGCGCTGGGCGCCGGGCGGCTGCGCCTGAGTGGCCGGCACTGCCGCGTGGCGCCGGAGATGGAATTGCTGGTGTTCCGTCACGCCGACTACCTGGCCGGCTCGCTGATGGTCATCGCACCCCATGCCGACGATGCCGAGCTTGCGGCATTCGCCGCTTATGCTCAGGCAAAAAGCAGCTGGATCGTGACTCTGACCGCAGGCGAGATCGAGAACGCGTATTATCGCGAAACCTTCGGCCTTGACCTGGTAGAGGCGGCCCGGCTCAAGGGCGAGTTGCGCAGTTGGGACAGCATCGCCGTGCCCCGCTGGGCCGGGGTGCCTTCCCAGCAGTGCGTGCAGTTGGGTTATTTCTGCATGCAACTGCCGGCCATGCAGGCCGAGCCCGGGACACCTGTCGCATCGCGCGAGGCCGACCTGGTCGACACCCGGCCATTCCGCCGTTTCAACGAGGTCGCGTTGCGCAGCGATGCCGATGGCCGGCCGACCTGGAACAACCTGGTCCAGGACCTGCGCGAGCTCATCGAGCATGCGCGTCCGGCAACCATCGTGATGCCGCACCCGACGCTCGATCCCCACCCGGACCACGTGTGCGCCCATGACGCCCTGCAGCAAGCGTTGCAGGGGGCGAGTTGGCAGCCGCAAACCTTGCTGTTGTACGCCAATCACCTGCACGACAATGATCGCTGGCCGATGGGCGATGCAGGTACCGGGGTACCTTTGCCACCGTTCTTCGATGCAAGCCTGCCCATGCGCCCCTGGGTGCTCGGGGTTGGTGCGCAGGAGCAGAGGCAAAAGGCCATCGCTTTGGGTATGATGCACGACCTGCAGCCCGCGGCTCCATTCAAACGCAGGGTTCGTCGCTTCCTGCAGCGCTGCCTGGCCGCCCGGCGCTGGCCGGCATTCGGTGACAATGAATTCTTCCGCAAGGCCGTACGGCGCCACGAACTGCTGTGGGTCGGTACAGTGATCGACAAGAGAGAGCCACGGTGAAAGTCCTGTTCCTGGTCCAGAAAGAGCAACGCGCCATCCTGGACCGTCTTTACGAAGGCATCGCGGCCGACTGCGAGTGCGATATCCGCTGGCTTACCGGTGACCAGCAGGCCGACTTGCGTAGCTATTTCCGCGAACATGTGCAAGTCGATCAGTACGACCGCATCCTGTTCTTCCTGCGGTTCAAGAAAGAAATCCGCCAGGCGCGTTTCATCCGTACCATCCCGAACCTGGTGATCCTCGAGCACGACGCCTACCAGAACTACATACCGTGCAAGTACACCGGCAAGTTCAGCGAGTACTATCGCCAGTTGCCGTGGGCACGGGTCATCACTTCAGGTGCCGTGGTTACCCGTCGCTTGCGTGATGAAGGCTTCGATGCGGTATTCGTACCGAAGGGCTACGACCAGGCGCTGCTGCGCAACGAAAACCGCGAGCGCGACATCGAACTGGCGTTCGTCGGCAGCCTGCGCAGCGTGGCCTACTCGGGTCGCAAGCAGATGCTCGAGTCGATCGCGGCGGTGGAAAATCTGCTGATCACCCGCACCAAGTCGGGCGAGGAATACAGCCAGACCCTTAGCCGCATCCGCTTTTTCGTCAGTGCCGACGTCGGCATGGGCGAGTACATGATCAAGAACTTCGAAGCCATGGCCTGTGGTTGCGTCCTGTTCGCCTATGACCAGGGCGAGGAGGAGAACCAGGCACTGGGTTTCGTCGACATGCACAATATCGTGCTCTATCGCGACCTTGAACAACTACGCGAGAAGCTCGCCCAGCTGCGTGGCGACCTGGCCCTGGCCGAGCGTATCTCGAGCAACGGCCAGCAACTGGCCGAGCAGCGTTATACCTTTCACGCGCTAGGGCAGGCGATCACCGAGGCCATGCGCGCGCCGTTACGCCCGGCCAGCAAACCCGGCCTGGTGGAGCGCCTGCTACGTGCCATTGGTTGGTCGCGTTAAGCCCTAAAACACATCGAGGAAGCCATGATCTTCAGTGAAAACAGCGAGATCACACTGGTGGTGACCAGCTGTGGTCGTTTTGAACTGCTCAAGCGCACGCTCGAGAGTTTCGATCTCTACAACACGGCGCCCATCCGCGAAGTGTTCATCACCGAAGACTCCGGTGACGAGGCGGTACGCGACTGCATTCCCGAGCACTGGCGCGAGCACACCACCTTCATCGTCAACAATCCCAAGCTCGGGCAGTTGCGTTCGGTGGATGCCGCCTACTCACAGGTCAAGACGTTCTGGGTGTTCCACTGCGAGGATGACTGGGCATTCTATCGCCCGGGTTTCGTCGAGGAGTCCCAGGCATTGCTCGAAGCCGACCCGCAAGCCCTGCAGGTCTGGCTGCGCAGCTTCAACCATGACTTGCAGGTGCACAGCCCCTACGTGTTCCTGGAGGCGCGTCAGGTGCTGCAGGGTATCCCCTTCCACAAGCTGGGTTCGCACAAGGCGGAATGGCAGGGGTTCTCTTTCAACCCTGGCCTGCGCAGGCTCGCCGACTACCAGGCGCATGCGCCGTACGCCGCGCATTCGGGCGAGAAGAGCCTGTCGCGGCTGTACGCCGAGCGTGACCGCTACGCGCTGATCCTCGAGAACGACGCGGTGCTGCACACAGGGTTCGGCGAGCATGTGGAAATGCCGGAAGAGAAGATCAAGAAGGCTCGACGCAAGCGCATGGATCGCATTCGCCTGCTGGGCGTGTTGTTTATTGGACTATTGCTTGGATGGGTGTTGAAGGATGTTTGAAGGGATTGGCAGCGATAACCGCATGAGTCGGCGCTATTTCAGCGCGGCGTTGATCGTGTTCCTGGCCAGCTTCGTGCTGATGGCCTCATCGAAATGGACCAACAACATTTTCTACGCCTTCATTGCGTTGCCTGGCCTGGTGTTCCTGGTCAAGGAGCGTGGTGCGGGGCTGTTCAGCGACAAGCTTGGCCTGGCGTGGCTGGTGTTCCTGCTGTGGTTCCTGGTACCGGCGGCGATTGCCGGTGAGGGGCAGTTCTACAAGCATATCGTCTATGTGACATTGTTTGTCTTCGTCGTGGCCGCGTTGGTGAATCATGATTTCATGCGTTCCTGGGTATTTGCCCGGGCGCTGTTCTGGATCATCTGCCTGTATATCTTCGCCTATGCGCTTTACGCCTATGCGACGGGGTTGTATGCCTTGGGGCAGCGTGTCGATCTGCTGCCGGCGCGAATGGAAAATGTCATCTACGTCAGTATCTGGCTGCTGTGTGCCTTGGCGCTGGCCATGCCGCATTGGTTGCGCAGGCAGCTTTGGGTCGAAGCGTTCGCAGCCGTGGTACTTTCCGTGGTGGCGGTGAGCTTCGTGCTGCAGACCCGCACGGCAATGCTTGGTGCTGCGTTCCTGTTCGCTGCCTGGGCAGTTTGGGCGCTGTGGCGCTTTCCCCGAATCGCTGGTCCATGGCTGCTGGGGTTCGCGGTGCTAGGGGCTGTGGTGCTCTGGCTGATCAAGGATGCCAGCTGGGTTCATTCGGTCATCGCCCGTGGTGACTCCTTCCGCGGTGAGCTGTTCCGCGTCATGGTCGGCGAGTGGCAGAACTGTGGCTGGGCCCTGGGCTGCGGGGTGGAGTTCCATACCGACAAGCTGCTTGCCGGCACCATGCCGATCCAGCACCCGCACAATATCTTCGTTGCCTTGGGGCTTTACACCGGTGGTGTTTCGCTGCTGCTGTTCCTGGTCATCGTGGCGATGACCCTGGTCCAGGCCGTGCGCCTGCGCGACCCGTGGGGCATGTACCTGGCCTGTGCCTTGGTCATGCTCAACTTCGACGGTAGCAAGCTGATTGGTAACCCCGACGAGCTATGGCCGCTGGTCCTGCTGCCAGCAGCCATGGTACTTGGCCGTGGGTTGCAGCAGCGACGTTTGCGCTGATGATGACGATGGCCGCCTCCGGGCGGCCATCGTCGTTCAGGCCAGTGCGCTGGCCAGGTCCTGGCGACGGCAGACCTGCTGGCTGGCCAGGTAGGCCTCGATGAACAGGTTGTCGCGGTCACCCAGCAACCATTCCCGATCTTGCCGATACCGCAGCATGTGGCGGAAGTTGCGCTGACGTTGTGAGCGGCGAAGTGGCTTGCGGTACATGCGCAGGTCGGCGACATCGATCAACCCCAGCTTGCCTTCGGGCGTCAGTACCACGTTGCCCAGATGCGCGGAGCGGAAGTACACGCCTGACTCGTGCAGCGTCGCGATGAACTGCCCGAGCTGGTCGCGCAGATCGGGATGCTCGCCGGGTTGCTCCAGTAGCTGACGCAGCGTGTGCCCTGGGAGCGGGTCGTAATGCACGGCATCGCGGGCGATCTCGGCGATACGGTACACCGCCTTGACCTGTGGGCAGGGGATGCCGCGCGCGGCCAGGGCCTTGCAGTTGTCGGCGAAGCGTCGGGCATAGGGATACCAGGCCGCCGAGCTGATCAGGCGCTTGCGCCGGAACAGCTTGAGCATCGTGCCGTCGCGCAGGCGCAGGACCTTGTCGCCAGTGCCGTCGGCTTCGAGGACATGAGCGCCCTCGCGCAGGGCAAGGTAGCGGGCGTGGTCAAGTGCGTGCATCTAGCCTCCAGGGCCATGGGTTCGGGACAGCCGCCTATCTTACCTGCAGCGGGCGGTGCGAGACACCGCGTGTGTTATAATCCCGACTCTTTTTGACCCGACGGATTCTCATGACAGTTCCCGAATCGTCTTCGCCTGCGAGCCTGAAGATCTACCTGCGCCTGCTGGGCTACGTCAAACCTTATATTGGCATCTTCCTGCTGAGCATCGTCGGTTTCGTGATCTTCGCATCGACCCAACCGATGCTGGCCGGGATCCTCAAGTATTTCGTCGACGGCCTGAGCAACCCCCAGGCGGTGTTGTTCCCCAGCGTGCCTTACCTGCGCGACCTGCAGTTGCTGCAGGCGGTGCCGCTGCTGATCATCCTGATCGCCGCCTGGCAGGGCCTGGGCTCGTTCCTGGGCAACTACTACCTGTCCAAGGTTTCGTTGTGCCTGGTTCACGACCTGCGCGTCGAGTTGTTCAACAAGCTGCTGGTGCTGCCCAACCGCTACTTCGACAACCACAACTCCGGGCACCTGATTTCGCGCATCACCTTCAACGTGACCATGGTTACCGGCGCGGCCACGGATGCCATCAAGGTGGTCATCCGTGAAGGCCTGACAGTGGTGTTCCTGTTCGCCTACCTGCTGTGGATGAACTGGAAACTGACCCTGGTGATGGTGGCGATCCTGCCGCTGATCGCGGTGATGGTGAGTACCGCCAGCAAGAAATTCCGCAAGCAGAGCAAGAAGATCCAGGTGGCCATGGGCGATGTCACTCATGTGGCCTCCGAGACCATCCAGGGCTATCGCGTGGTGCGCAGCTTCGGTGGCGAAAGCTACGAAGAGCGTCGCTTCAACGCTGCCAGCCAGAGCAACACCGACAAGCAGCTGCGCATGACCAAGACCGGCGCGCTGTACACGCCGTTGCTGCAACTGGTGATCTACACCGCCATGGCCACGCTGATGTTCCTGGTGCTGTTCCTGCGCGGCGAGGCGTCGGCCGGTGACCTGGTGGCCTACATCACGGCGGCCGGGTTGCTGCCCAAGCCGATTCGCCAGCTCTCGGAAGTCAGCTCGACCATCCAGAAGGGCCTTGCCGGTGCCGAGAGCATCTTCGAGCAGTTGGACGAGAAGCCGGAGGTCGATGCCGGCACCGTCGAGAAGGAACGGGTCGACGGACGCCTCGAAGTACGCAACCTCAGCTTCACCTACCCCGGCACCGAGCGTCAGGTGCTCAGCGACATCAGCTTCACCGCCGAGCCTGGGCAGATGATCGCCCTGGTCGGACGGTCCGGCAGCGGCAAGTCGACGCTGGCGGCGCTGATTCCGCGGTTCTATCACCACACGGAAGGGCAGATCCTGCTCGACGGCGTGGAAATCGAACAGTACCGCCTGCGCAACCTGCGTCGCCATGTGTCCCAGGTGACCCAGCACGTCACCCTGTTCAACGACACGGTGGCCAACAACATCGCCTACGGTGACCTGGCCGGCGCCCCCCGGGCGGATATCGAGGCCGCCGCCGCCGATGCCTACGCCAAGGAGTTCGTCGACCAGTTGCCCAAGGGCTTTGATACCGAGGTCGGCGAGAACGGCGTGCTGCTCTCCGGAGGCCAGCGCCAGCGTCTGGCGATTGCGCGGGCGTTGCTGAAAAACGCGCCACTGCTGATCCTCGACGAGGCGACCTCGGCCCTGGATACCGAGTCCGAGCGTCACATCCAGGCGGCGCTGGACCACGTGATGGAAGGTCGCACCACCCTGGTGATCGCCCACCGCCTGTCGACCATCGAGAAAGCCGACCTGATTCTGGTAATGGATCAAGGCCGTCTGGTGGAGCGTGGCACCCACGCCGAACTGCTCCAGGCCAATGGCCATTATGCCCGCCTGCACGCCATGGGCCTGGACGAAGCGGAAAAGGCCGATATCACCTGATCGGCCGTAGGGTGGGGCCCGCGCGGCCCCGCCAGTCAATCGATACAGCATTGCCGCGGTTGGCCGTAAAGCCCTGCGCAACCCTGTGCTAATATCCTGCCCCTGTTCACTTTTCCAATGATGGGTTGCCCATGAAGTTGTCCATGCCGCGTTTCGATCAAGCCCCGGTATTGGTGGTCGGCGATGTCATGCTCGACCGCTACTGGCATGGCGGTACTTCGCGTATCTCGCCTGAAGCGCCGGTGCCAGTGGTCAAGGTCGATCAGATCGAGGACCGTCCCGGCGGCGCCGCCAACGTGGCTTTGAACATCGCCGCGCTCGGGGCCCCGGCCGCGTTGGTCGGTGTTACTGGCCAGGATGAGGCTGCCGACAGCCTGTCCAACAGCCTGCAGGCCGCCGGCGTGCGCTCGATCTTCCAGCGCATCGCCCATCAGCCGACCATCGTCAAGCTGCGTGTCATGAGCCGCCACCAGCAGTTGCTGCGCATCGATTTCGAAGAGCCCTTCGCCACCGACCCGCTATCGCTGGGGGCGGAAGTGGATGCCTTGCTCGAAGGGGTCAAGGTGCTTGTGCTGTCCGACTACGGCAAGGGCGCGCTGAAGAATCACCAGTCGTTGATCCAGGCTGCGCGCAGCAAGGGCATCCCGGTGCTGGCCGACCCCAAGGGCAAGGATTTCTCGATCTACCGCGGCGCCAGCCTGATCACCCCGAACCTCAGCGAGTTCGAGACCATCGTCGGCCGTTGCGCCGACGAAGCCGAGCTTGTTGCCAAGGGTCTGAAGCTGCTCGAAGAGCTGGACCTGGGCGCGCTGCTGGTGACCCGTGGCGAGCACGGCATGACCTTGCTGCGCATCGGCCATCCGGCGCTGCACCTGCCGGCCCGAGCCCGTGAGGTGTTCGATGTCACCGGTGCCGGCGATACGGTGATTTCCACTCTCGCCGCGGCCATTGCCGCAGGCGAAGACCTGCCGCACGCGGTCGCCCTGGCCAACCTGGCTGCCGGCATCGTGGTCGGCAAGCTGGGCACCGCCGCGATCAGCGCACCCGAACTGCGCCGGGCGATCCAACGCGAGGAAGGCTCCGAGCGCGGTGTGTTGGGCTTGGAGCAGTTGCTGCTGGCCATCGACGACGCCCGGGCGCACAACGAGAAAATCGTCTTCACCAATGGCTGTTTCGATATCCTGCACGCGGGCCACGTGACCTATCTGGAGCAGGCGCGTGCCCAGGGTGATCGCCTGATCGTCGCCATCAACGACGATGCCTCGGTCAGCCGCCTGAAAGGCCCGGGTCGTCCGATCAACAGCGTCGATCGACGCATGGCCGTACTCGCCGGGCTCGGTGCGGTGGACTGGGTTATCAGCTTCCCCGAGGATACTCCCGAGAACCTGTTGCGTCAGGTCAAGCCAGATGTGCTGGTCAAGGGCGGCGACTACGGTATCGACCAGGTTGTCGGCGCCGACATCGTCAAGGCCTATGGTGGCACGGTGAAGGTGCTCGGCCTGGTGGAGAACAGCTCGACCACGGCGATCGTCGAGAAGATCCGCAAGCACTGAGACAGTGCTTGCGCGGGACAAGCCCGCTGCCACGATAGGTGGGGGCGGGCTTGTCCAGTGTTCATTTGTGCAGTGTGTCCCGGGCCCGCTCCAACAACGCCCGAGCCTTGTTACTGAAGCGCTCAAAGTGCGAGGCCGGTTCGCGCTTGTGCTCGGCCAGGCCTTGTTGCTTCAACCAATCCTTCCAGCGGACCCGCTCTTCGCGCACCACCCAGCCCTCCTGCTGCGCAAAGCTCTCGGCCAACCATAGGCCGCGCGTGCTTGCCGGCAGCAACTCGTCCTTTCTAAGGGTGAACAGCTCGGCCACGGGGCGGCCATCTTTCAACGGCATCAGGTAAAGGTCTGGGCGCTTGCGGTCAAGCCGAGCCACCAGTTGGTCGCCTTCGAGCCGCTCGTCGACATGGAACAGGCTCAGTGACTTGGCCTCCCTGGGCACTTGCAGTCGCAGGTCGTAGATCAGCTGTAACGATGCGGTAGGCAGGTGCACGTAGGCCCGTGGCCGCTCCATTAGCGTCAGCCTGGCGCAGTGCACCGGGCGGGCGGCACCAGACTCGGGCGAGAGCACGAACGGCAGCGCCTCGCGATAGTGCAGGGCGGCGGCATAAGGCGCCGGCAGCCAGGTGTCGTTGAAGCGCCCGCCAAGCCAGCCCTCGGGGGTTTCCAGCAGGCACTCCTCGGCCACTTCCTGGATCGCCGTGTGCAGCGGCAGGTTCAGCTCGTGGGCCGGGACATAGCCGGAAATCAGCTTGAGCACCACATCGCCACGGTCCTGTCGGCGTTGGCGCACCAGCACCCAGTAGTCGCGGCCTTGCCAGTTCAGGGTGAGGCGCACTGACACGCCAAGGTTGGCCAGCTCCGCCACGAAGTGTTCGGGGTTGGCGACCTGGATGGCCTTGCGTCGCTGCAGGGTCTGGGCGAAGTTCAGCGGCATGCCGATGCTCTGGTAGGTCAGGCCATCGGGCGTGGCTTCGACGTGCAGCGGCAGGGTCTTGAAGTTGCTCGGATTCTTGCGGATCAGCGTACGCGGCACGAGGCTCCTCCTTGCGTTGGGCCCCCGTCTGGGCGGCTCAGGGCCGGCCCAGGATGCGGGCGACGGTGGCCACGTTGTGGGCCAGGTGTACCGGGTTGATGGTGCCGACGATGGCACTGCACACGCCGGGGTGGGCGAACAGCAACTCGAAACTGGCTTGCACCGGGTCGACCCCCGGCGCCAGGCAGATATGGCCGCTGGCCAGGGCCTTTTTCACCAGGATGGCCTTGCCGTGTTCGGCAGCGTAGTCGAGCACGGGCCGCTCCGCCTGCTCGTTGAGGTTGTAGGTGACCATGGCGCAATCACCTTGTTCCAAGGCCTTCAGGCCTCCCGCGGCAGTCTTGCCGGAGAATCCGTAGCCGAGGATCTTGCCTTCGCGCTTGAGCGCGGCGAGGGTTTCGTACACCCCCTCCTGCTCGAGAATCGCCAGGTCGTTGCCATCGGAATGCACCAGTACCAGCTCGATACGGTCGGTTTCCAGGCGCTTGAGGCTGCGCTCCACCGAGCGACGGGTGTGGGCGGCGCTGAAATCGAAATGCGACTGGCCGTCCTCGAACTCCTCACCGACCTTGCTGACGATGACCCATTGGTCGCGCTGGCCGCGCAGCAACGGGCCGAGCCGCTCCTCGCTGCGGCCATAGGCCGGGGCGGTGTCGATCAGGTTGATGCCCAGCTCGCGGGCTTGCGCGAGCAAGAGATGCGCGGCCTGGTCATCGGGAATGGTGAAACCATTGGGGTACTTGACGCCTTGGTCGCGGCCCAACTTGACCGTGCCCAGGCCCAGTGGCGATACCCGCAGGCCGGTGCTGCCCAAGGGACGGTGGTGATCGTGCAGGGTCGGCAGGCTCATGGCAGCAGTTGCTCCCAGGCTGGCAGCGCCAGCGGCGGGCGCGGCAAGTCGGCAAGATCAGGCTGGCTCGTCGCGCGCACGCCGTCGCGCTCGAAGCTGGCCAGCACGCGATCGGCAAAGTCCGGCGCCAGGGCCAGCTTGGTCGGCCAGCCGACCAGCAGGCGCTGCTGGTCGGCAAGGAAGGCGTTGTCCGGGCGTACCAGGCCCGATTGCGCGGGCTCGGCGCGATCGACGCGCAGGGTGGCCCAGCGCACCAGGCTTTGGTCGACCCAAGGCAACAGGCTGGCGATTTCCTTCTGCGCCGCGGCGATTTGTGCGGCGGGCTCACGGGCAACACCGTCGGCCTCGGCGATATCGCCACCCAGGTACCACACCCATTGGCCATCGGCGGCCGGATGGGTGGTCACGGTGATGCGTGGTTTGGGGCCACCGCCCAGGCAGTGGGCATACAGGGGCTTGAGGTTGGGCCCCTTGGCCAGGACCATGTGCAGCGGTCGGCGTTGCATGGCTGGTTGGTCCAGCCCCAGAGCGTGCAGCAGGTCTGCGGTGCCTGCGCCGGCGCTGAGGACGATGCGCTGGGCGCGGATCTCGCGGCCATCGACCACCAGGCCGGCCAGCTCTTCACCGTCGCGCAGTGGTTCGATTCGCTCGCCGGCCAGCAAGCTGTCACCCGCCAATTGCGCGAGGTTGGCCAGCAAGCTGGGTACGTCGATGACCAGTTCGGCCAGGCGGTAGACCTTGCCCTTGAACGCACGATCCTGCAGGGCCGGCGGCAGTTGCTCGCCCTTGACCTGGTCGACCCGGCCGCGCACGGCCTTGCTGGCGAAGAAACTGGTGAGGTTGCCGGCCAGGGTGCCGGGGGACCAGAGGTAATGGGCCTCGGACAGCAGGCGGGTGGCGCTCAGGTTCAGCTCGCCGTTGCCGGCCAGCGCTTCGCGCCAGCGCCGCGGCATGTCGGCGATGGCCTCGGAGGCGCCGGTCAGCGCCCCGTGCAGGGCGTACTTGGTGCCGCCGTGGATGATGCCCTGCGACTTGATGGTCTGCTCGCCACCGAGGCTGGCGCGTTCCACCAGTACCGTCGAGTAGCCCAGGCGGCGCAGCCGGGCATTGAGCCAGAGGCCTGCGACCCCGGCGCCGACGATCAGCACGTCAGTGGTAATGGCGGATGGCATGCGGGCACCTCGAAAACTGGGACAGGTGCGCAGTATACAGGCTGTGGCGTCGTGCTGACCCCTGTGGGAGCCGGCTTGCCGGCGATAGGGCCGCGCAGCGGCCCCATGGGCTCAGGCTCAGTGCCCTGCGGTATTGGAAAACACCTGGATCACCACCACCCCGCCGACGATCATGGCCATGCCCAGCATCGCCGGCACATCCAGCTTCTGTCCATAGATAACCAGCGCGGCGACGCTGATCAGGACGATCCCCAGCCCCGACCAGATTGCATAGGCAATCCCCACCGGAATGCTGCGCACCACCAGGGTGAGCATCCAGAACGCCACGCCGTAGCCGCACACCATCAGCAGCAGCGGCAGAGGCGTGCTCAGCCCCTTGACCGCTTTCATGGAAGCAGTGGCGATGACTTCGGCACAGATGGCGATGGCGAGATAGGTGTAGGCGTTCATGGCGCGGGTCCTCCGGTACTGGATGGGCATTCTAGAGGATCCAAGGATGCGGTAAAGTCATTACCTATCTGATATGGAGATAGGTTGAATGATGACCGAGCACTGGAACCTGGAACAGTTGCGTCTTTTCGTGCGGGCGGCGGAGCTGCGTTCGTTTTCCGCAGTGGCCCGTGAGCAGCACAAGGCGCAGTCGGCGGTGAGCAACGCCATCGCCCTGCTCGAGACGGACCTGGGCGTGACGCTGTTCGAGCGCAGCAGCGGCCGCCAGCCACGCCTTACCGAAAGCGGCACCGCGCTGCTGGAGGACGCCCGCGAGCTGTTGCGCCAGTGCGAGCGTCTGGACGGTCGGGCACTTGCGCTGATGCGTGGCCAGGAAGCGCTGCTGCGGGTGGCCCAGGACGAAGCCATGCCCTATCAGCCGGTGATCGACAGCCTCGACGAGTTGGCGGCGCGCTATCCCTACCTGGAGGTGCAACTGGCCAGCGGTGCCCAGGGCGATGTGGCGCGCAAGCTGGTGGAGCGGCGCGCCGACCTGGGGTTGTTCTTCCACCACGAAAGCATTCCCGCCTCGCTGGAGAGAAGGGCCCTGGGCAGCGTCGAGATGGTCACGGTATGCGCCATCGACCATCCCTTGGCGAACCTGGCCAAGGTCAGCCGCCAGCAGTTGGCCCGCCATCGCCAGCTGCTGATCACGCCGCAGCAGAGCGGCTACCCCGGCGGCGAGGCGATCAGTCCACAGGTCTGGCGTGCCGACAGCTTCTATGCCATGGCCGAATTGCTGATGCGCGGCCTGGGCTGGGCCTGGCTGCCACGTCATGTGGTGCAGTACCCCACTTACCAGGCGCAGATGGTCGAGCTGGACAGCGAATGGCGCCCGCCGGCGCTGGTGGCGGAGCTGGCCTGGCGCCGCGACGAGCCCTTGGGCCCTGCGGCGCAGTGGCTGGCCGAGCGCTTCGCCGTGCACCTGCGGGCCATTGGCTGACAGGCCTTTTCATCCAGTTCCTAGTAAACTCCGCCGCCATGAACAGAACCCTCTATACCCTGCTTTTCCATCTGGGCCTGCCGCTGGTCGCGCTGCGCCTGTTCCTGCGCGGGCGCAAGGCGCCGGCCTACCGTGCGCGTATCGCCGAGCGCTTCGCTTGTCGCTTGCCACCCATGCGCCAGGGCGGTATCTGGGTGCATGCGGTTTCGGTGGGCGAGAGCATCGCCGCCGCGCCATTGGTCCGGGCGCTGCTCAAGCAGTATCCGGACCTGCCGATCACGCTGACCTGCATGACCCCGACCGGCTCCGAGCGAATCCGTGCGATGTTCGATGGCGAGCCACGGGTGCAGCACTGTTACCTGCCGTACGACCTGCCATGGGCGGCGGGGCGTTTTCTCGACCATGTGCGCCCGCGCCTGGGCATCATCATGGAAACCGAGCTGTGGCCCAACCATATCCATCAGTGCGCCAGGCGCGGTATTCCGGTGGCGTTGGCCAATGCGCGGCTATCCGAACGCTCGGCCCGAGGCTATGCGCGCTTTGCCGGCCTGACCCGGCCGATGCTCGAGGAGATGAGCCTGATCGCGGTACAGACCGAAACCGAGGCCGAGCGTTTCCGCTCGCTCGGTGCGCGCCAGGCGAGCGTGCAGGTGACCGGCTCGATCAAGTTCGACCTGAAGGTCGACGACCAGTTGATGCCTCGCGCTCGACAGCTGCGCGAGCAGTGGGGGGCCAGCCAGCGCCCGGTATGGATCGCCGCCAGTACCCACGATGGCGAGGATGGGTTGATCCTCGAAGCCCACCGGCAACTGCTGAGCGTACACAGCGATGCACTGTTGGTGCTGGTGCCGCGCCATCCCGAGCGGTTCGCGGCGGTACATGAACTGTGCGCCGGCCAGTTCTCCACGGTGCGTCGTTCGAAAGGCGATGCCGTGACGGCGCAGACCCAGGTATTGCTGGGTGACACCATGGGTGAATTGCTGTTCTTGTACGCCCTGGCCGATATCGCCTTCGTCGGTGGCAGCCTGGTCCCCACGGGCGGGCACAACCCATTGGAGCCGGCGGCGCTGGCGCTGCCGGTGCTGATGGGGCCGCATGTGTTCAACTTCCTCGAGATCAGCGCGATGCTGCGCGAGGCGGGGGCGTTGCAGCAGGTGGATGATGCCGAGGGCCTGGCCGCGGCGGTGCGTCGCTTGGTCGAGCTGCCGCAGGATGCGCGGCGCATGGGCGAGGCGGGTAGGGCGGTGATGCAGGCCAATCAGGGGGCGTTGCAGCGGTTGCTCGATGGGCTGGCGCGGCTTCTGAGTTGATGATCAACCTGTAGGCGCGGTTGTTGTGGGAGCGAGCTTGCCCCCACGAAGCCCGCCCTACAGGTAGTGTGTTGCCTTCAAGGCCGGCGTTCGAAGTTTTTCGCCGCCGCCGCCGCCAGGTCCGGTGGCAGGAAATCCTTGTCCGGGTTGTAGTCGGCCTTCAGGTACCGTCCCAGGTCCTGCAGGTCCTGCGGGCTCAGGGTGCCGGCCGCCTGCTTGAGGCGCAAGTTGTCGAGGATGTAGTCGTAGCGGCTGTTGTTGTAGTCGCGCACCGAGGTGTACAGCTGGCGCTGCGCGTCGAGCACGTCGACGATGTTGCGGGTGCCGACCTGGTAGCCGATCTCGGTGGCTTCCAGGGCGCTCTGGTTGGAGATGATCGACTGCTTGCGCGCCTGGACCTGTTCCACGTCGGTGTTCACCGCGCGGTGCAGGTTACGGGTGTTCTCCACCACCTGGCGGCGCAGGCTTTCGCGCTGCTGCTCGCTCTGGGTCAGGCGCGCATAGGCCTCGCGCACCTGGGAGCTGGTCAACCCGCCGCTGTAGATCGGAATGTTCAGTTGCAGGCCGACGCTGGTCTGCTCCACGTCACCGCCGTAGCGCACGCCGTTCTGCGAAGGGTTGGTGAATCCGAGGTTGTCGTTGTCGCCTTTCTGGTACTTGGCCACTGCATCCAGGGTTGGCGCATGGCCGGCCTTGCGCTGGCGTACGGTCTCTTCGGCGGCCGCCACGGCATGGTTGGTGGCCTGCAGGTTGAGGTTCTGCCGCCCGGCGGTCTCGACCCAGGCCTTGGCGTCATTGGGCGTCGGCACTTGCACCGGCAGGGTGTGGACCACACCCTGGATCGCACTGTATTGGCGGTTGGTCAGGGTGATCAGGGCCTCGAAGGCATCCTGCACCTGGCGCTCGGCGATGATCCGGTTGGCTCGCGCCGTATCGTAGCTGGCCTGGGACTGGAGCACATCGGTCTTGTCCGAAAGGCCGACATCGAAGCGCTCGTTGGACTGGTCGAGCTGGCGCTTGAAGGCCGCCTCTTCGGCCTTGGTCGAGGCCAGGTTGTCCTGGGCGCGCAGTACCGCGAAGTAATTCTCGGCGCTTTGCAGGATCAGGTTCTGCTCGGTGGCCGACAGTTCCAGCGCGGCCTGTTCGTTGACCGCTTCGGCAGCCTGCAGCTGGAACCAGCGGTCGGCGCGGAAGATCGGCTGCGCCAGGGTGGCGCTCCAGGCATTGCCGCTGCGGTTGGAGGTGATCGACGGCTCGTCGAGCTTGGTGCGGGTGTTCATCATCTCGGCGCCGGCCGAAAGGTTGGGCAGCAAGCCGGCGCGAGCCTGGGGCACCACCTCGCGACGGGCACCGTAGTCGGCGCGGGCGGCGGCCAGGTCGGCGTTGTTGTCCACCGCTTCCTGGTAGACGCTGACCAGGTCGGTCTTCACCGTCGTGGGCGTATCCACTGCCCAGGCCACTCCGTTGGACGCACAAGACACGGCAATCGCCAGTGAGAGTTTGCGCAGCATAGGGCAATCCTTGATCAAGATGTATTTACTGTACTGTCGGGTATCGAGCACGCCAGTGTAGTGCCGTGCGCCGCCCTCAACAATCCGCCACGTGTGCCATTTATCACGCCAGGGATTTACCCGCTTGGCTTTGCCGACCACTCCAGTCTAGACTGCGCAGGTTCTTGTCGGGGTGCCTTGATGCAAAGGCTGAGATCGCAAAGTTGCGGATCCCGTTGAACCTGATCAGGTTAGCGCCTGCGTAGGGAACAAGATTGCTCTCATGTCCCGGGAGCCTCTTGTGCCAGGTCCGGGATCGCCACAGCTGCTTGCAGCCCACGGCACCCCTTGTCCGGCACTGCACCCGTCAACACGGGTGCGTCCGCGCCTTTCAGGTTCACCCCGACATTCCGCCCGCTAGGAAGCTGTCTGGAGAGCCTGTGATGAGCAAACAAGAAAAAACGATCAGTCTGAGCGAGTCGGCCCAAGTCGACCAACAGTCCGTGCAACCGCTGCCCAATTCGCGCAAGGTCTATGTCGAAGGTTCGCGCCCCGACATCCGTGTGCCCATGCGCGAGATCAGCCTGCATGACACCCCCACCGACTTCGGCGGCGAAAAGAACGCCCCGGTGCTGGTGTATGACACTTCCGGCCCATACACCGACCCCAACGTCATCATCGATGTGCGCAAGGGCCTGGGCGATGTGCGCTCGGCGTGGATCGACGCCCGTGGCGACACCGAGCGCCTGGGTGGCCTGAGCTCGAACTTCGGCCAGCAGCGCCTGAACGACGCCGAGCTGGCCAAGCTGCGCTTCGCCCACGTGCGCAACCCGCGCCGGGCCAAGGCCGGCGCCAACGTTTCGCAGATGCACTACGCGCGCCAGGGCATCATCACCGCCGAGATGGAATACGTCGCCATCCGCGAGAACATGAAACTGCAGGAAGCCCGCGCCGCCGGCCTGCTCAGCCAACAGCACGCGGGGCACAGCTTCGGTGCCAATATCCCGAAAGAGATCACCCCCGAGTTCGTTCGCGAGGAGATCGCCCGCGGTCGTGCGATCATCCCGGCCAACATCAACCACACCGAGCTGGAGCCGATGATCATCGGCCGCAACTTCCTGGTGAAGATCAACGGCAACATCGGCAACAGCGCCCTGGGTTCCTCCATCGAGGAAGAAGTGGCCAAGCTGACCTGGGGCATCCGCTGGGGTTCGGACACGGTCATGGACCTGTCCACCGGCAAGCACATCCATGAGACCCGCGAGTGGATCATCCGCAACTCGCCGGTGCCGATCGGTACCGTGCCGATCTACCAGGCCCTGGAAAAGGTCAACGGCGTTGCCGAAGACCTGACCTGGGAGCTGTTCCGCGACACCCTGATCGAACAGGCCGAGCAGGGTGTGGACTACTTCACCATCCATGCCGGCGTCTTGCTGCGCTATGTGCCGCTGACCGCCAAGCGCGTCACCGGCATCGTCAGCCGTGGCGGCTCGATCATGGCCAAGTGGTGCCTGGCGCACCACAAGGAAAACTTCCTGTACACGCACTTCGACGAGATCTGCGAAATCATGAAGGCCTATGACGTCAGCTTCTCGCTGGGCGACGGCCTGCGTCCGGGCTCGATCGCCGACGCCAACGACGCCGCGCAGTTCGGTGAGCTGGAAACCCTTGGCGAGCTGACCAAGATCGCCTGGAAGCACGACGTGCAGTGCATGATCGAAGGCCCCGGCCATGTGCCTATGCAGTTGATCAAGGAGAACATGGACAAGCAGCTCGAATGCTGCGACGAGGCGCCGTTCTACACTCTAGGCCCGCTGACCACCGATATCGCTCCGGGCTACGACCACATCACCTCCGGCATCGGCGCGGCGATGATCGGCTGGTTCGGCTGCGCCATGCTCTGCTACGTCACGCCCAAGGAGCACCTGGGCCTGCCGAACAAGGACGACGTCAAGACCGGGATCATCACCTACAAGATCGCCGCCCATGCCGCCGACCTTGCCAAGGGCCACCCGGGCGCGCAGATCCGTGACAACGCGCTGTCCAAGGCGCGCTTCGAGTTCCGTTGGGAAGACCAGTTCAACCTCGGCCTGGACCCGGACACCGCCCGTGCGTTCCACGACGAGACGCTGCCCAAGGAGTCGGCCAAGGTCGCGCACTTCTGCTCGATGTGCGGGCCGAAGTTCTGCTCGATGAAGATCACCCAGGAAGTGCGTGAGTACGCGGCCAAGATCGAGACCGTGGACGTGACAGTCGAACAGGGCATGCGCGAGCAGGCCGAGCGGTTCCGCCAGGAAGGCAGCCAGTTGTACCAGAAAGTCTGAGTAGCAGACCCAGGCGGTGCGCGATGCGCACCGCATCGCTGGCAAGCCAGCTCCCACAGAGACTGTGATGCGGCCCCTGTGGGAGCTGGCTTGCCAGCGATGGGTTCACCCCAACTCTTCCGTCGAGCGCCCGAGCATGACCACTCCCAGCCACTTCTCTCCCGACCACCCGGTACCCTCCCACCATCGCCAGTTCGGCGCCCGCGACCTGTTCTCGCTGTGGTTTTCCCTTGGCATCGGCCTGATGGTCCTGCAGGTCGGCGGCCTGCTGGCGCCGGGGCTGGGCCTGGCGGGCTCGATCCTGGCGATCACCCTGGGCACGGCGGTAGGGGTATTGCTGCTGGCGGCGGTGGGGGTGATCGGTAGCGATACCGGCCTGTCGGCCATGGCGACCTTGCGCCTCACGCTCGGTAGCCATGGCGCGCGCCTGCCGGCCTTGCTCAACCTGCTGCAACTGGTGGGCTGGGGTTCGTTCGAGATCATCGTCATGCGTGATGCCGCCAGCCTGCTGGGCGCACGCGCGTTCGGCGAGGGCAGCGGCTGGAGCAGCCCGCTGCTGTGGACCTTGTGCTTTGGCGCCCTGGCCACTCTGCTGGCGGTCAGCGGGCCGCTGGCGTTCGTGCGCAAGGTCTTGCGCAAGTGGGGGATCTGGCTGCTGCTGGGCGCCTGCGCGTGGTTGACCTGGAACCTGTTCGCCAAGGCCGACCTGGCCGATCTGTGGCGACGCCCTGGGGATGGTTCGTTGTCCCTGGCCCTGGGTTTCGACATCGTGATCGCCATGCCGCTGTCTTGGCTGCCGCTGATCGCCGACTATTCACGCTTTGGCCAGCGCGCCATCCGCGTGTTCGGAGGTACCGCGCTGGGCTTCTTCATCGGCAATGCCTGGCTCATGAGTCTGGGCGTGGCCTACACCTTGGCGTTCGCGCCCAGTGGCGAGGTGAATGCCCTGCTGTTGGCACTGGCCGGCGCTGGGCTGGGGATCCCGCTGCTGCTGATCCTGCTGGACGAGACGGAGAACGCCTTTGCCGATATCCACTCGGCGGCGGTGTCCACCGGCCTGCTGGTGAAAATGAAGGTCGAGCACCTGGCCCTGGCGATTGGCGTGCTGTGCACGCTGATCGCCTTGCTGGCGCCGCTGGGCCAGTACCAGAACTTCCTGTTGCTGATCGGCTCGGTGTTCGCGCCCTTGTTCGGCGTGGTGCTGGTGGATCACTTTGTGCTTCGCCGCCGTCGCCTGCCGGCGATGGTCGAGGGTTTGCACTGGCAGGCGCTGCTGGCCTGGGGCGCGGGAGTGGCGGCCTATCACCTGATGGCCAGCCAGGCGCCGGAGCTGGGGGCGACCCTGCCGGCATTGTTGCTGGCAGGGGTGCTGCACTTGCTGCTATCGCTCAGCCGCGGCCGGGAAACAGCTCGGGCTTGATCACGCCATTGAGGCGCGGGTAGGGGATCTTCAGCTCGACATGGCCCATGGAGTAGGGCGCAATGGAGTAGACCTCGTACTTGATCACCACCGCGCCGTAGGTCAGGGCGATGTGCGGGGACTGCTTGAACGGCCAGGTCTTGACGAACTCGGGGTCCTTGTCCATGCCGGTGCTGATCAGCCAGGCGCGGTGAGACTCCTCGGCGGTCTTCCAGAAGGTCGCCTCCTGGCCGGGCACCAGCATGTCGTCAAGGGTCAGTACCTTGTCCAGCTTGCGTGAATAGTTGATGAAGCCGCGCCCAGGCATGCCGTGGGCACCGCCGCTGTCGAGGTAGCTGGACAGCTCGACGATCACCAGCCCGTCATGCTGCTCGCGTACCTTGGCCTGCAGATAGGTGCTGTTGCGCTTGTCGGCGCGAGCGAGGTACTGCTGCTCATAGGCTTGCAGCGAGGCTGGCGGGGTGCCGCGCTGGTTGTCCTCGGTCAGCATCAGCAGGCGCTTCTCGACAATGTCGTCGAGCTTGGGCAGGGCTGGGAAGTGCACGACGTCAATGTTGACCAGCGGGCAGTCGCTTTCGCTGCAGCCGGGTTTGACGTGCTCCCAGGCCTCGCGCTTGACCTCGAGCGGGGCCCGGTAGTTGGGCGTGAACAGGCTCTGGCAGGCGCCGAGCGCCAGTGCCAGGACGGCCACGGAAGTCAGTTTGACAAGCGTCATGTTGCCTCTTTCACAACGGTGATGATCGGCCTTGGACCGCCTGCGCGGCCTTCAGTTCGCCACTAAGCTAACAGAGAGTGACACGCCTGTCCCGGCTGCCCGAACGGTCGACGGAAAGGGATGAAACCGGGCCGTGCGCAGAGTAGGATTGCGCGATGCGGTAAACGAGGCATGAGGAGTTTGCATGACGGACACGCACAATACAGTGCCTACCCAGGTCGAGATCGTTCGGCGGGAGTCGCTGTTCAAGGGCTTCTACAAGCTCGACAAGCTACACCTGCGCCACGAGCTGTTCGCCGGGGGCATGAGCCGCGAGTTCACCCGTGAACTGTTCGTGCGCCATGACGCGGTCTGCGTGCTGCCCTACGATCCACAGCGCGACGAAGTGGTGCTGATCGAGCAGTTTCGTGTCGGCGCCATGGGCAAGGTGGCCAACCCCTGGCTGATCGAGATGGTCGCCGGGCTGATCGACAAGGACGAGCAGCCCGAGGAGGTTGCCCACCGCGAAGCCGAGGAAGAAGCGGGCCTGGCCTTCTCGGCGCTGTGGCCGATGACCAGGTACTTCCCGTCACCGGGCGGCAGCGACGAGTATGTCCACCTGTTCCTGGGCCGTTGCGTTAGCGAGGGTGCCGGTGGCCTGCATGGCCTGGAAGAGGAAAGCGAAGACATTCGCGTGCGCGTGTGGTCGTTCGAGGATGCCCTGCAGGCCGTACGCGATGGGCGTATCTGCAACGCCGCCACGATCATCGGGTTGCAATGGCTGGCGCTGAACCGAGACGAAGTACGAGGTATGTGGAAGTGAACCTGCTGCGCGAGCGCTATCGAGTCGACCTGGTCGGGCTGCAATCGGCCTGCGAGGCCAACTATGCCCGCCTGATGCGCCTGTTGCCCGACATGCGCACCACGCAGAGCTCGCGTCGTATCGGCATGACCCAGGGCGACCAGATGCTCGGTGTGCTGGTGCTTGAAGTGCTATTGGCCTGCCCCTACACCACCACGCTCAAGGTGCGCCAGGAGCACAGCCTGCCCTGGCTGCCGGTGCCCGAGCTGGAGGTGCAGGTCTACCATGACGCGCGCATGGCCGAGGTGGTCAGTGCCGAGCATGCGCGTCGCCTGCGCAGTATCTACCCCTATCCCAACACGGCGATGCACCAGCCGGACGAGAAGGCCCAGCTCAATCTGTTTCTCGGTGAATGGCTGAGCCACTGCCTGGCCTGCGGCCACGAACTGGAAGCCGTGCGCTGAAATGTGATGCGCGTCGGTTTCGAGTATTTGCTCGAAAGCGATCCGCCGCCATAATCCGTGCTGAATCCGTTCGAGGAGACGGCCGTTGCCGCAACCACTTTCACCCCCGTCACCTGTCCATGTGGTGCAACTGACCGATGCCCATCTGTTCGCCGACCCGGCGGGCACCTTGCTGGGCCTCAATACCCGCGCAAGCCTTGGGCACGTGGTCGGCCAGGTTCGCCGCGAACAACCGCGCATCGACCTGCTGCTGTGCACGGGCGATCTTTCCCAGGATGCCAGCGTCGAATCCTACGCGGCCTTTCGCGAGCTCACGTCGACGCTCGGCGCGCCAGCGCGTTGGCTGCCGGGTAACCATGACGAGGCGCGGGTCATGGCAGAAGTGGCGGCGGAACTGGTGCAGGCAGTGACCGATATTGGTGCCTGGCGCATCGTCATGCTCGACTCGGCAGTGGTCGGTGCCACCTTCGGTCTGTTGGCCGATGACCAGCTGGTCGTGCTGGACCAGGCGCTGAGCGGTGCGGACGAGCGCCATTGCCTGGTGTGCTGCCATCACCAGCCGGTGGATATCGGTTGTGCCTGGATCGCGCCGATCGGGCTGCATAATGCCGATGAACTGTTGCGGCGTCTGCGCAGTTATCCACAGGTGAAGGCGCTGCTGTGGGGGCATATCCACCAGGAATGGGACGAAGTGCGTGACGGCATCCGTTTCCTCGCCACGCCTTCGACCTGCATCCAGTTCGCGCCGCGCAGCGAGGACTTCAAGGTGAGCGAGGAGCAGCCGGGTTACCGCTGGCTTCTTCTGCATGCCGACGGGAGGTTGGAGACCGGGGTGGAGCGGGCGCGGGATTTCGTGGTGACGCTGGATTTCGACAGCCCAGGCTATTGAGAGGCCGCTGCGCTGCCTTTGGGAGCTGGCCTGCCAGCGAAAGGGGCGCAGAGCGCCCTGTCATTTGAAGAATTTGTTGCGAAAATCCCCAGGCTGCGCCAATGACCATCGAACACGCTACACTGCGCGTCTTTGCGTCCGGGGGCAGCATGTCGGGTTCCATCCTCTATATCCATGGCTTCAACAGCTCGCCGCTGTCGACCAAGGCACGCCAGCTCGAAGCGGTGATGCAGCAGCTCGACCTGTCCGAGCAACTGCGCGTTCCGGCCCTGCACCATCATCCACGCCAGGCCATCGCCCAACTGGAGACGGCAATCGCCGAGCTCGGCGCGCCCTTGCTGGTCGGCAGCTCCCTCGGCGGCTACTATGCCACCCACCTGGCCGAGCGACACGGGCTCAAGGCGCTGTTGATCAACCCGGCGGTGGCCCCGCACAAGCTGTTCGACGGTTACCTCGGCACCCAGCGCAACCTCTATACCGATGAAGCCTGGGAGCTCACCCACGACCACGTGGACGCCCTGGCCGAACTGGAAGTACCGGCACCGCAGGATGCTGCCCGCTATCAAGTGTGGTTGCAGACCGCCGATGAAACCCTGGACTATCGCCAGGCCGAGCGCTACTACCGTGCTTGCGCCCTGCGGATCCAGGCCGGTGGTGACCACAGCTACCAGGGCTTCGCCGAACAATTGCCGGCACTGCTGGCGTTCGCCGGCATTGCCCGCGGACAGTACGCGGCACTGGACTTTTCTGTATTTTGACTTTTGCATTCACCAGACTGACGACGAGAACCCATGGCCAATCCCAGCGCTAGCGCCTATAACGCAGACGCCATCGAAGTCCTCTCGGGCCTTGACCCGGTCCGCAAGCGACCGGGCATGTACACCGACACCAGCCGGCCCAACCACCTGGCCCAGGAAGTTATCGACAACAGCGTCGACGAAGCCCTGGCCGGCCACGCCCGTTCGGTACAGGTCGTCCTACACGCCGACCATTCCCTGGAAGTCAGCGACGATGGCCGCGGCATGCCCGTGGACATCCACCCCGAAGAGGGTGTTTCCGGTGTTGAACTGATCCTCACCAAGCTGCACGCCGGGGGCAAGTTCTCCAACAAGAACTATCAATTTTCCGGCGGCCTGCACGGCGTCGGCATCTCGGTGGTCAACGCCCTGTCGAGCCAGGTACGCGTGCGCGTCAAGCGCGACGGCAACGAGTACCAGATGACCTTCGCCGACGGCTTCAAGGCCAGCGAGCTGGAAGTGGTCGGCACCGTCGGCAAGCGTAACACCGGCACCAGCGTGTACTTCAGCCCCGATCCGAAGTACTTCGATTCGCCGAAGTTCTCCATCAGCCGCCTCAAACACGTACTCAAGGCCAAGGCGGTATTGTGCCCGGGGCTGTCCATCAGCTTCGAGGACAAGGGCACCGGCGAGAAGGTCGAGTGGCACTACGAGGACGGTCTGCGCTCCTACCTGGTCGATTCGGTCAGCGAGTTCCAGCGCCTGCCCGACGAGCCGTTCTGCGGCAGCTTGGCCGGTAACAAGGAGGCCGTGGACTGGGCCTTGTTGTGGCTGCCGGAAGGTGGCGACAGCATCCAGGAAAGCTACGTCAACCTGATCCCCACCGCCCAGGGCGGCACCCACGTCAACGGCCTGCGCCAGGGCCTGCTGGACGCCATGCGCGAGTTCTGCGAGTTCCGCAACCTGCTGCCGCGCGGGGTCAAGCTGGCCCCCGAGGACGTCTGGGAACGCATCAGCTTCGTGCTGTCGATGAAGATGCAGGAGCCGCAGTTCTCCGGCCAGACCAAGGAGCGCCTGTCGTCCCGCGAGGCGGCCGCGTTCGTTTCCGGCGTGGTCAAGGACGCCTTCAGCCTGTGGCTCAATGCCCACCCCGAACTGGGCATGCAGCTGGCGGAACTGGCCATCAGCAACGCCGGCCGGCGCCTGAAGGCGAGCAAGAAGGTCGAGCGCAAGCGCATTACCCAGGGCCCTGCATTACCGGGCAAGTTGGCCGATTGCGCCGGCCAGGACCCGATGCGCGCCGAGTTGTTCCTGGTCGAGGGTGACTCGGCCGGTGGCTCGGCCAAGCAGGCACGGGACAAGGAATTCCAGGCCATCCTGCCGCTGCGCGGCAAGATCCTAAACACCTGGGAGGTCGATGGCGGTGAAGTCCTGGCCAGCCAGGAAGTGCACAACATCGCCGTGGCCATCGGCGTCGACCCGGGCGCAGCCGACCTCTCGCAGTTGCGCTATGGCAAGGTCTGCATCCTTGCCGACGCCGACTCCGACGGCCTGCACATCGCCACACTGCTGTGCGCGCTGTTCGTCCAGCACTTCCGCCCGCTGGTCGAGGCCGGGCACGTGTACGTGGCCATGCCGCCGCTGTACCGCATCGACCTGGGCAAGGAGATCTACTACGCCTTGGACGAGGCCGAGCGTGACGGCATCCTCGACCGCCTGGTCGCAGAGAAGAAGCGTGGCAAGCCACAGGTCACCCGATTCAAGGGCCTGGGCGAGATGAACCCGCCGCAACTGCGCGAAACCACCATGGACCCCAACACCCGGCGCCTGGTCCAGTTGACCCTGGACGATGTACAGGGCACCACCGAGATCATGGACATGCTGCTGGCCAAGAAGCGTGCGGGTGATCGCAAGAGCTGGCTGGAGACCAAAGGCAACCTGGCCGAGGTCCTGGTTTGATTCGTCCGTTGCTCCTGGCCTGCCTGGCGTGGTTTGCCCTGCAGGCCCAGGCCGGCGACTGGCCGCAGCTCAAGCTTAGCGCCGAGCATGCGGTCGATGGCATGCGCGGCGGTAACCTGTCGGGCCTGGCCTGGTGCCGTGGGGCATTGTGGGCGGTGTCCGACCGCGATGACGACCGGATCTACCGCCTCGACCAGGAGGGAGCGACGTGGCAGGCCCAGCCACTGACCTTCACCCCGCCGGCGGCGCCAGACACCGGCCTGCCATGGGGGCTCAAGTCGCGCAATTGGGCGGCGTCCTACATCCGCGGCGGCGAGCTGGATTTCGAGGGCATCACCTGCGATCAGGCCGGCAACCTCTATATCGTCAGCGAGTCCCACGCTGCCGTGCTGCAGTTGCCGGTGGACGGTGAACCGGACTGGCTGAAAATCGACCAGGCCATGGTGCGCCAGGCGCGGGCCAGCGGCATGTTGCTGCATTTCAACGCACTGTTCGAGGGGCTGGCGATCAACCCGGCGGGCGATCGCCTGTGGCTGGCAGCCGAGCGCGAGCGTCGCGGCCTGCTCGCGGTGCAGCGCCAGCAATCGGTGTGGACCTGCGGGCGCGGCTGCGTGCTGCTCAGCGAGGCGGGTGTCGAGATGCAGCCGCCACAGTTCCCCGAGTCGCGTCCGGTATCACGTGACTTTGCTGACCTGGCCTGGTTCGAAGGCAAGCTGTTCACCCTCGAGCGCAATGCCTACCGCATTTGCCGGCGGGATGCCGACACGGGCGCCGTGGAGCGCTGTTGGTCGTTCGCCGCCGACGCCCTGATGGAATCGCGGCGCTACTCGCAGTCCTACGGCCTGGCCGAGGCGCTGGTGATCGACAAGGGCGGCGCCTGGATCGGCGTGGACAACAACGACCGCCCGCGGGTGGATGGTGAAACACGGCCGATCGTCTGGCGCTTCGACGCGCCACAGGGCGGCTGGAGCGCCCAGCCATGAGCCAGCCACCGGGCAAGCGCGCGGGCAGGGTGTTGATGATTGTCGCCTGGGCGGCGGCGTTGTTCCTGGCCACGCGCTTTTTCGGGCAGTGGGAAAAACATCAGCAGAACCCCAACAGCGTGGTGCAGAGCGAGCAGGGCGACGGCTTCGTCGAGGTGCGCCTGTTGAGCAACGGTCAGGGCCATTTCGTTGCCGATGGCGCGATCAATGGGCGACGGGTGCTTTTCATGCTCGACACCGGCGCCACCGACGTGGCGATCCCCGAGGCACTGGCCCGCGACCTGGACCTGGCGCGTGGCGCCGCGGTGCAATTGAGCACCGCCAATGGCCGGACCCAAGGCTACCGTACGCGGCTCGACAGCCTGCAACTGGGCGATATCCACCTGCGCGACGTACGCGCGCTGGTGGTGCCTGGCCTGGATGGACAGGGCGTGCTGCTGGGCATGAGTGCCCTGAAACAACTTGAATTTACCCAGCGCGGCGGCACCATGCTGCTGCGCCAGAACCTGAAATGACGAGGCCCGCATGAGCGACTCACTCGAACTCAGTCTCGACGGCGTCGAACGCCGTTCCCTGGCTGACTTCACCGAACAGGCCTACCTCAACTACTCCATGTACGTGATCATGGACCGCGCCCTGCCGCACATCGGCGACGGCCTCAAGCCGGTCCAGCGACGCATCGTCTATGCCATGAGCGAGTTGGGGCTCGATGCCGACTCCAAGCACAAGAAATCGGCACGTACCGTCGGTGACGTGCTCGGCAAGTTCCACCCCCACGGCGACTCGGCGTGCTACGAGGCCATGGTGCTGATGGCCCAGCCGTTCAGCTACCGCTACACCCTGGTCGACGGCCAAGGCAACTGGGGTGCGCCGGACGATCCGAAGTCGTTCGCCGCCATGCGTTACACCGAGGCGCGCCTGTCGCGCTACTCCGAGGTGCTGCTCACTGAATTGGGCCAGGGCACCGTCGACTGGGTACCGAACTTCGACGGCACTTTGCAGGAGCCGGCCGTGCTGCCCGCGCGTCTGCCGAACATCCTGCTCAACGGCACCACCGGCATCGCCGTGGGCATGGCCACCGACGTGCCGCCGCACAACCTGCGCGAAGTGGCCAGCGCCTGCGTGCGCCTGCTCGACGAGCCCAAGGCCACCATCGAGCAACTGTGCGAGCATATCCAGGGGCCTGACTATCCGACCGAAGCCGAGATCGTCACCCCGCGCGCCGACATCCAGAAGATCTACGAGAGCGGCAAAGGCTCGATCCGCATGCGTGCGGTATACCGCATCGAGGACGGCGACATCGTCGTCACCGCGCTGCCACACCAGGTCTCCGGCGCCAAGGTGCTCGAGCAGATTGCCGCGCAGATGCAGGCCAAGAAGCTGCCGATGGTCGCCGACCTGCGCGACGAGTCGGACCACGAGAACCCTTGCCGCATCGTCATCATCCCGCGCTCGAACCGCGTGGATGCCGCCGAGCTGATGCAGCACCTGTTCGCCACCACCGACCTGGAGAGCACCTACCGGGTCAACGTCAACATCATCGGCCTCGACGGCCGTCCGCAACTGAAGAACCTGCGGGCGCTGCTGCTGGAGTGGCTGGAGTACCGCATCGGTACCGTGCGACGCCGCCTGCAGCACCGCCTGGACAAGGTCGAGAAGCGCCTGCACCTGTTGGAAGGCTTGCTTACCGCGTTCCTCAACCTGGATGAGGTGATCCACATCATCCGCACCGAGGAGCACCCCAAACAGGCCTTGATCGCCCGTTTCGATTTGAGCGAGATCCAGGCCGACTACATCCTCGAGACCCGCCTGCGTCAACTGGCGCGTCTGGAAGAGATGAAGATCCGCGGCGAGCAGGACGAACTGCTCAAGGAACAGAAGCAACTGCAAGCGCTGCTGGGTAGCGACAGCAAACTGCGCAAGCTGGTGCGCAGCGAACTGATCAAGGACGCCGAGACCTACGGCGACGACCGCCGCTCGCCGATCGTCGAGCGCGCCGAGGCCAAGGCCCTGTCGGAAAACGAACTGATGCCGACCGAGCCGGTTACCGTGGTGCTGTCGGAGAAGGGCTGGGTGCGCTGCGCCAAGGGCCACGATATCGATGCCACGGGGCTTTCGTACAAGGCTGGCGACGGCTTCAAGGCCGCCGCCGCCGGACGTTCCAATCAGTTCGCCGTGCTCATCGACTCCACCGGCCGCAGCTACTCGCTGGCCGCCCACAGCCTGCCGTCGGCCCGTGGCCAGGGCGAGCCGCTGACCGGCCGCCTGACCCCGCCACCGGGTGCCACCTTCGAGTGCGTGCTGCTGCCGGAAGACGATGCCCTGTACGTTGTGGCCTCCGACGCCGGCTACGGTTTCGTGGTCAAGGGCGAGGACCTGCAGGCCAAGAACAAGGCCGGCAAGGGCCTGCTCAGCCTGCCCAACGGCGCCAAGGTGATGACCCCGCGTCCGGTGGCCGACCGCGAGCAAGACTGGCTGGCAGCGGTAACCACCGAGGGGCGCCTGTTGGTGTTCAAGGTCGCCGACCTGCCACAGCTGGGTAAAGGCAAGGGCAACAAGATCATCGGCGTGCCGGGTGACCGGGTGGCCAGCCGCGAGGAATACGTGACCGATCTTGCGGTGATCAGCGAGGGCTCGACCCTTGTATTGCAAGCTGGCAAGCGTACCCTTTCACTCAAGCCGGATGATCTCGAGCACTACAAGGGCGAGCGGGGTCGCCGTGGTAGCAAATTGCCACGCGGTTTCCAGCGCGTCGACGGGTTGCTGGTGGAAACCCCTGCTTGAGTGGATGGGCTGTCTGTTGCGGCGTTTTCGACGCCGCTTCGGGCGGAAATGCTGGAGTCGGGCGACCATTTCGCGGATGATAGGGCCCTCGTTGGCGCCGGCGTGGCCGAGTGCCCGGATGAATCTACATGAGTATCACTGCGGTCAGTCTACTGACGACCGCCTGGATGGGATGAATGAAATTTCTGCGCCTTCCATTTGCGCTGCTGATGACTGGCTTGCTGGGCTTGAGCGGGTGCAGCATGCACCAGCCGGTTGCCCTGTATCAGCTCGACAGCGGTGATCCCGGTCAGCCGACCCAGGCTGCGGGCATGGCGGTGGTGCTTGGCCCGGTATCGGTGGCCGATTACCTGCAACGCGAAACCTTTTTGCAGCGTCAGACCGATGGCAGCCTGACTGCAGCGACCGACGGTCGCTGGGCCGGCAGCCTTTCGTCGGATATTGACCAATTGCTGGTACGCCAGCTGGCCTGGCGCCTGGACAGCCAGCGCGTGGTGCTGGCGCCGGCAAGTGCCGGCTTCACGCCGGACGTGCAGGTGCTGCTGTCGATCACCCGCCTGGACTCGGGCAAGAACCAGCCGGCGATCCTTGATGCGCAGTGGCGCGTGCTGGACCGCCGTGGCCAGGTGCGTGACAACCGTATCGTCCACCTCGAACAGCCCCATGCCGGCAGCGAGTCGGCGCAGGTTCAAGCCCAGGGGCAGTTGCTGCAGAAGCTGGTCGAACAGCTGAGCACCACGGTCAAGCCGTTGGCCAACCAGCCGGCCATCGCCGAGGAGGCGCCACGCAAGCCGGCCGCGCCGGTGCAGGTGAAGAAAGAGCCGGAGAAGCCAAAGATTCCGATGGCATCACCGATTCGTACCGATATGGAAGTGTTCCGCTTCTGATATCCGTAGCCACGAAAAAGCCCGCAGCGATGCGGGCTTTTTTGTGGGTGTCGCCATGTGATCGGGACGGCGTGGGAGTGGGCTTGCCCCACGATAGGGCTCGCCATACAGCAACATTGCCTGCCCCGACGTTATCGTGGGGCTAGCCCGCTCCCACACAGGCCTTGAATCAGCGTTGGCTCATGCGCGGCGCTCGTGCATCCGCGCCAGTTGGCGCTCCAGCATGGACGGGTAAGGCTCCATCAGGCGCTCGACACAGCACGCGCCCTCCGGGCTGGCGATCGGCCGGATACGCGCACGCTGGCGGATCAGAGCATCATCGCTGATACGGCGCTCCACGAGCAGCAGGTTGCGGCTGTGCTGCGACAAGGCCAGCGCGTCCTGGGCTTGTTCGGTCATCAGCAAGTCGACCTGATCCATGCCTTGCAGGTCGTCGGCCAGCACCAGGCCCAGCTGCAGTTGCAGGGTGATGCCGCTGTCGGCCACCTCGATCTGCAGGGCGTGGCCCAGGGCGCGTAGCAGCTCGCCACAGCAGATGGCGTTGGTGAGGTAGTCCTCGCCGCTGTCACGGCTGTGGAACAACAGCAGGGTGCTGCCGTCGTTCAAGGTATGGACTTCCCCTTCGTACAGCGAGGCGGCCTGGTCCAGGCAGTCGCGGTAGCGCTCCAGCAGTTCGGTCAGGCGAGTGCGTGGCAGGCGGCGCAGTTGCTCCTGGGAGCCCAGTTGCACGGCCAGCACGGCGCTGTGCTGCGGTTCGTCGGACTCAACGATGACGGGTTTGGCCGGCGCGCTTTGCTCATCCAGCAGATCGGCGAAGGCGTCATCGTCATCGTCTTGATCGGGTGCCAGCGCCGCTACCTTCGTGCGTGGCGCGGTCTTGGGAGCGGGCATGTCATCGAAATCGTCTGGCTCGTCTTCTTCTTCCGGTTCCGGAGGTGGCGGCGGGGCGAGGCGGGCGTGCAGCTGACGGGCCAGGTCGCCTATCTCGTCCTGACGCTCGATGCCCGGCGTGTAGGGGTGCGGATCACGCAACCAGACGCGCAGTTGCAGCAGCGGGGTGGAGATGAAACGACCCAGGCGCAGGCTGAGGGTCAGTGCCAGGGCCAACAGGATCGCGGCAAGGATACCCATGCTCTGCAGGCTGATCAGCATCGGTTGCTGGAACTGGCTCATGTCCAGGCTGATGCGCAACTGGCCGGCGGTCACGTCCTGGAAGGTGATCTTGGTCTGGTAGACCCCTTCGGTTTCGCCCAGCAAACTATTGCGTGGGCGCTGGCCGGCCTCGGCGAGGATGCGGTTGTCCACGCTGTAGATGGCGGCATGGGCCACCAGCGGGTTCTTCACCAGGTTGCCGAGCAGCACGTTGAGGCTGAGGATGTCGTTGGACACCAGCAGCTCGGTGGCCGATGTGGCCGTTTGCGTGGTCAGGCTCTGGCCAACGGCATCGGCTTGATCGTGCATGGCCTGCTTGAACTGCAAACCCATCACGCAGGCATAGATCACCAGGGCCAGGGCCACCAGGAAGATGTTATGGCAGGCAATGCGCAGGGCCAGTGGGATTCGGCGCTGGCTGAGGGCTCGGTAGATCATCAGGAAGAAGTTATCGGGTTTAACGGGCGTGGGCCGGTTCACAGAGCGCGGCTCTTCATGGCGAGAAAGTTGCTGGGCAGTATAGCGATACGTGTTTTGTCGGCAAAGTAGCGTTGGCGCCCGATGGTCATGGAAAATCGGTAGAATGCGCATTTTTCATCGAGTTGGAGCCCGGTCTTGCGCGAAATCGTCCTGATCAACATCACTGGTGAAGACCGTCCAGGTCTTACCGCGGCCATCACCGGCGTCCTGCTCCAGGGCGGTGTGAATATTCTCGACATCGGCCTTGCGGTCATGCATGGCACGCTGTCGTTCGGCATCCTGGTCGACATCCCCGACAACGAGGTGGCCACCGCGCTGCTGCAAAGCGTACAGGCCAAGGCCCATGAGCTGAACCTGCAGGCGCGCTACACGCCGATCTCCGAGGCCGACTATCAGCACTGGGCCGACAGCCAGGGCGAGGCCCGCCACATCGTCACCCTGCTCAGCCGCCGGGTCACGCCACAACAGTTGCAGCGGGTCAGCGCCATCATCAGCCAGTACGGCCTGACTATCGAGCGCATCGAGCGCCTGTCGGCCCGCGTGGCGCTTGATGCCCAGGTCGAGAAGGGCAAGTCCGCGCTGGAAATCTCCGTGCGTGGCGAAGCCAGCGACGCCCAGGCACTGCGCGCCGACTTCTTCGCGCTGTCCGAAGAGCTGAACATCGACATCGCCTTCCAGCGTGACGACCTGTTCCGCCGCAACCGCCGCCTGGCGGTGTTCGACATGGACTCGACGCTGATCGAGGCCGAAGTCATCGACGAGCTGGCCAAGGCTGCCGGTGTCGGTGAGCAGGTGGCGGCGATCACCGAGCGCGCGATGCGTGGCGAGCTGGATTTCCGCGCCAGCTTCAAAGAGCGCATGGCGCTGCTCAAGGGCCTGGACGTGAGCGTACTGGACCAGATTGGCGCCTCGCTGCGTCTGACCGAGGGTGCCGAGCATCTGTTCGCCGAGCTCAAGCGCCTGGGTTACAAGACTGCGATCCTTTCCGGCGGCTTCACCTACTTCGCCAAGCAGGTACAGGCGCGCCTGGGCATCGACTATGTATTCGCCAACGAGCTGGAAGTGGTGGATGGCAAAGTCACCGGCGTGGCCGTCGAGCCGATCGTCGATGCGCAGCGCAAGGCTGATCTGCTGCAGCAACTGGCCAGTGAAGAGGGCCTGCAGCTTGAGCAGACCATAGCCGTGGGCGATGGCGCCAACGACCTGCCGATGCTGTCCCTGGCCGGCCTGGGTGTAGCGTTCCGCGCCAAGCCGCTGGTGCGTCAGTCGGCCAAGCAGGCGATCTCGACCCTGGGCCTGGATGGTGTGCTGTACCTGCTCGGCGTACGCGATCGCGAAGCGCGCGGCTGATCTTGAGCCCTGGGGCTGCAAAGCCGACCCTATGAAAAAGGCCCTGCATGACGTGAATCATGCAGGGCCTTTTGCTTACCAGATTGATCAGGCCTGGGCGGGCTGCGCCAGTAGCTCACCCATGCGCACGGCGGAGCCGGCACCGAGGCTCTCCGCCCACTTCACCTGTTCTGGCCCGAACAGCACGATGGCGGTGGAGCCCAGCTTGAAGCGGCCCAGCTCGGCGCCTTTCTCCAGATGGATCGGCGCACGACTGGCGTCGTCGTAGCGGAAAGTCTTCAGCTCGCGCTTCGGCGGCGTGACCAGGCCGGCCCAGACGGTCTCGATCGAGGCAACGATCATCGCGCCGACCAGCACCACGGCCATCGGGCCGCGCTCGGTGTCGAACAGGCAGACCACGCGCTCGTTACGGGCGAACAGCTCCGGTACGTTCTCTGCAGTGGTCTGGTTGACCGAGAACAGCCGCCCCGGCACATAGACCATCTCGCGCAGGGTGCCGGTCAGCGGCATGTGCACGCGGTGGTAGTCCTTGGGCGACAGGTAGATGGTGGCGAACTCGCCGCCCATGAACGGCGCGGCCAGGGCCGGGTCGCCGCCCAGCAGCTCCAGGGCGCTGTAGCCGTGGCCCTTGGCCTGGAAGATGCGGCCGTGCTCGATCGGGCCAAGCTGGCTGACTGCGCCGTCGGCCGGGCAGAGGATCGCGCCGGGGGTTTCGTCCAGCGGGCGGGCACCGGGCTTGAGGGCACGGGTGAAGAAGGCGTTGAAGTGCTCGTAGGCGCTGAGGTCTTCGACCAGTGCCTCGGACATGTTCACCTGGTAGCGCTTGGCGAACCAGGCGGTGAAGGCGTTCTTGAACCAGCGTGCGCGGCACTCGGCGACGCAGCCGGCCAGCCGCGACAGCAGGTGGTGCGGCAGCAGGTACTGGCTGATGATGAACAAGCGGGATTTCATTGAGCGTCCTTAAACTTCGACGGGCGTGTCGGGGTGGTTGCCCCATTCGCCCCAGGAACCGGCATAGCCCTTCACCCGTGGATAGCCGAGGGCCTTGGCCACGAGGTAGGTGAAGCCGGAGCGGTGGTGGGTCTGGCAGTGGGTGATCACTTCCTTGTCTGGGGTGATGCCCAGGTTTTGCAGGACTTCGGCGATGTCCTTGCGGATGCGCAGGTGGTCGTTGAGGTCCATGCCGGCGGTCCACTCGAAGTTGATCGCGCCGGGAATATGCCCGCCTTTGGCGGCCAGTACTTTCTCGCCGCTGTATTCCAGTGGCCCGCGAGCGTCCCAGATGACCAGGTCGGCGGCGCCCAGGCGGCTTTGCAGGTATTCGCGGGTGGCGGTGGGCTCCGGGTGCAGTCGCAGGTTCACCGCGCCGCCCATGCTGGCGGGCACCTCGGTGGACAGTTTGTCCGCCGGCCAGGCCTGTATGCCGCCGTTTAGGTAGTGATAGCGCTGGTGGCCAATCACGTCGAGCAACCAGATGAAACGGCCGGCCCAGCCGCCGCCTTCGTCGTCGTAGACCACATAGATCGCATCGTCGCGATGACCGAGTTCGGCGAACAGCTTTTCCAGGTCGGCGCGTGCCGGCAGCAGGCCAGGCGCCGGTGGTTGCCCCAGCTGGGTGCGCTTGGGATCGACGAAGCGTGCCCCGGGGATGTGGCCGCTGCCATAGCGGTTGGCGCTGGTCAGGTCGACCAGGATCAGTTGCGGCGATTCCAGGCGCGGCAGCAGGTCCTTGGCTTCGATCACCAGGGGCAAGCCGGAAAAGTCAGTCATCCACGGTCTCCAGGGTGCAAAGGTGGCGATTGTAGCGCAAGGCAATCATGAATGGCGGTTGCCGAAGATGGCCAGGGCGCGCTCGATGCATTGCACGGTTTTACCGAACGCCTGCACGCTGACATCGGCCAGCGGTTTGCCGTCCTGGTCCGCCACCGCCAGCATCAGCACCTGGTCGCCGACCGCCAGCGAGCGCAGCAGCAGGTGTTCGCTGCGGAAGAATGCGCGCAGTGGCGCTGGCAGCAGCGCGGTGAACTGGGCGTGGTTCTCGGGAGTCAGGCGCAATTGCCCGGCCTTGCTCATCAGTTTCTGCAGGAGTTTGTTCTGCGCGATCGGCAACGCAATGACGCTGGCTTCCTTGGGCAGGCCCGCAGTTTGCTGCACCCGCAGGTGGTCGGTAGCCTTGTCCAGGCTCAGCAGCATCAGGCGCTGCATGCCGCACGCCAGTAGCGCTTCGCGGGCCTGGGTGGCCAGGTGCACGGTGTTGCTGAACGGGCTCGGCTGGGCGAGCAGTTCCTGGCACAGCGTGCGCCAGCGGCCCAGCTCCTCGGTGCTGGGCGGTGGCGGGGTGAGCATGTCCGGGTGCGGGCGGCGCTGGTGCCAAGGCCAGATCAGCGCCTCGGCCGGGTGGAACAGGGCATGCCGGGCGTGATGGCGGGCACTGGCCGCGGCCTGCTGGTGAACCTGCTGCTGCACATCGTCCAGCGTGGTCTGCAGATAAAGGGCGGTAAGCAGCTGCCAGCGCAGCAAATGCGGATTGTCCCAGCCAACCTGGGCGGCCAGGGCAAGGCCGTTGGCCAGCAGTACGGTATTCGGGGGCTGGTTGAACCAGCGGCGCAGGGCCGGCTCTTCGTCCAGGCGCTGTTGCTGGACCAGCGGGTCCTGTTCGTGGGCGATGTTCAGTACCTGCGCCAGTTGTTCGCGCTCGTCCATCAGCAGGCGGTAACCCTGGGTCACCCACTCGGGCAGGCGCCAGTGGTCGGCCATGGCCTGGCACAATTGCATGATGCGCACGCCAAACAGTTGCTGCTCGACTTCAGCAGCCTCCTCGCCCTTGTGGATAACTCGCAGCTCCCATGTGTCCAGCAACTTGGGATAGGCCAGGGCCAGCGGCCACAGGGGCGAGAGGAACAACAAGCTGCCCCAGTGGATTTCCTGCCACAAGCGCGCTAGGCGGCTGGCGAACAGGCCGTTGGCCTGCTGGGTGGCATGCTGACTGATCAGCAGGAACTGGCGCAGCACCGGCGGGATCTCGTCGGCCGGCAGCGATGGCAGGCGTGCCAGCAGTTGGCTGACGCGGGCCAGGCCAAGGCGGTTAAGGGCTATTTCCAGGCTCTCGGCCGGTTCGGCCTGGCTGGCGTTGGCCGGGTGGTTGGCCTCGCGCAGCACGCAGAGCACCAGCGCGGGGCTGTCCTGCATCAGTTCGGCGATATCGCGCAGGGAGCGACGGCTGTCGTTGATGGCTTGCAGCACGCGATCATGGCTCTCTTTCGGCACCGGTACGCGGACCCCGTCGAGCAGCTTGATCCAGGCCTCTAGACTCGACGGAGCCTGACTTGGCACCTTGGTTTCAATTGGCATATTGACATCAGTCCGAACTGGCTTTTCGCAATGAGTGGCTATAGTCTGGCGCAGTTCTGCCGATAAGTAGAAGAAGAGTTTTCAAGCTTCCGTTCCCTATCCTGACCACGACAGCAAGTGCTTCCAACTTATGGCTAAAATTATCGGCATCATCGTCGTATTCGCGAGCGTGCTCGGCGGCTACGTGCTTTCCCACGGCAAGATCGCGGCACTGATCCAGCCGTTCGAAGTGCTGATCATCGGCGGCGCGGCCTTTGGTGCGTTCCTCCAGGCCAACCCTGGTTACATGACCATGCATGTAATCAAGAAGTCGCTGAAGATGTTCGGCACCCGCTTCACCCACACCTTCTACCTGGAAGTGCTGGGCCTGGTGTACGAGATCCTCAACAAGAGCCGTCGTGAAGGCATGATGGCGATCGAGGGCGACATCGAGGACGCCGCGGCCAGCCCGATCTTCGCCAAGTATCCGGCGGTGCTGGGTGACGAGCGCATGACCGCGTTCATCTGCGACTACCTGCGGATCATGTCCACCGGCAACATGGCGCCCCACGAGCTTGAAGGGCTGTTCGACATGGAGCTGCTGAGCATGAAGGAAGAGCTCGAGCACCCGTCCCACGCAGTGACCGGGATCGCCGACGGCATGCCCGGCTTCGGTATCGTCGCGGCGGTACTGGGTATCGTGGTGACCATGGCGTCGCTGGGTGACGGTGACCAGAAGTCCATCGGCCTGCACGTTGGTGCGGCGCTGGTTGGTACCTTCTTCGGTATTCTTGCTGCCTACGGCTTCTTCGGCCCATTGGCCAACGCCCTGCGCCACGATGCCAAGGAAGAGCTGAACGTCTACGAGGCGATCAAGGCCTCGCTGGTGGCCTCGGCTTCCGGCATGCCGCCGTCGCTGGCGGTCGAGTTCGGTCGCAAGGTGCTGTACCCGGCGCACCGCCCGAGCTTCGCCGAGCTGGAACAAGCAGTACGCGGTCGCTAAGCCATGGAGAACAATCAGCCCATCATCGTCAAGCGCGTCAAGCGCTTCGGCGACGGCCATCACGGCGGCGCCTGGAAAATCGCCTTCGCCGACTTCGCCACGGCGATGATGGCGTTCTTCCTGGTGCTGTGGTTGCTGTCGACCGCCACGCCCGAGCAGAAGATCGCCATTGCCGGTTACTTCAAGGATCCGATCGGCTTCTCCGAAAGTGGCACGCCCTACATCATTGACCTGGGTGGTTCGCCACAGCTGGCGCCCGAAAAGACCATCAACCCGGAAGTGAAGTCCGAGCCGACGCCGGATACAAGCTTGCAGTTGGACAAGGACAAGGTCGAGACCATGGCCGAGCAGGTCGAGCGCGAGCGCCTCGAGTTGCTGCTGCAGGAGCTGCAGAACAAGGTCGAGGAAAACCCGCAGTTGCAAAAGTTCAAGGACCAGATCCTGTTCGAGATCACCCAGGACGGCCTGCGCATCCAGATCATGGATGCCGAGAACCGGCCGATGTTCGACCTGGGCAGCGCACGCCTGCAGCCGTACTTCGAAGACATCCTGCTAGCCATGGCCGACACCATCAAGGCGGTGCCGAACAAGATCAGCATCAGTGGCCATACCGATGCCAAGCCGTATTCCGGTACCGGCGACTTTGGTAACTGGGAGCTGTCGGCCAACCGCGCCAACGCGGCGCGTCGCGCACTGGTCGCCGGTGGCTATCCAGATGAGCAGGTGGCCCGTGTGGTCGGCTATGCATCGTCGTCGCTGTTCGATCGCGCCAACCCGTTCAACCCGGTCAACCGTCGTATCGACATCATCGTCCTGACCAAGAAAGCCCAGCGCGATATCGAGGGCGAGCAGGGCAAGCCGCAGGCTGCGCCGCCTGGCGCTGAAGCACCGCCTGCGGGCGCTGCGCCAGGTGCGGCCGCGACTCCGGGCGATACGCCGATGCAACCGCGCGAGTTGCGCCAGAAGCTGAACATCTTCGAGGATGGCGTGTTGAAGATGGATGAGGCCAAAGACCAGTAAAGGACAGGGGCCGCTTCGCGGCCCCGATGCATTCAGAACCCCCGCCTGATCTTGGCCTTGAGATCGGCATGGAAGAAATCCGCATTGTCCCTGTCCGACACTAAGCTGCGCCCGGCCTGCGAAGCCATGGCCCGGCCAAAAGTCTGCTCGTCATGGTATGCGCGCACGAAAAGGTCTATATGCTCCCGTTCCCGCATCACTGGCCACTTGCCCAGGCGCTGCGGCAGGTCAGTCGAGCCAGCATGGTAGAAAGTCACTCGCCGATGCGCCATGGCCGCAGCGCCCAGCAGCCAGGCTGTCCACCAGTCTTCGCCATGGGCCTCGTAGAGCACGCCGATCCAGTGAGTGGCATCGGCCATGTGTTGGCAAAAGCAACCATGCAGGTCGTCGAGGGTCTGGCCTTCGTCGTCGAAGGGGACAAGTTGAGTAGGAATGCCTTCTAGCAGAAGGCGTTCGTTGAGGATGAAGGCATCGAGCCGCTCATCTCGGCGGTAACTGATGAAAACCGGCATCCTTGTTGCCCTCCCTGATCAATGCCGACGACAAGGCATGACCATCGGGGAAAGCGGAGAGATGGACAATAGGTGACTGCGAAACCGGAGTGGTCCTACCTGCTCCGGTAACATCTCCTACAGCAAAAGCCGGCAGATCCGCCAATCAGTAGGTGTCTTCCGGCAAGCTGGCGATGATTGAACGGTAGCTGTTCATCCGTTGCTGCGTGACGCCGCCGTCTTCCAGCGCCTTGAGCAGGGCACAACCAGGCTCGCGGTCATGCTTGCAGTCACGGAAGCGGCAGTTGCCGATCAGTTCGCGGAATTCGATGAAGCCATCCTCGACATCGTCACGGCTGACATGGCCCAGGCCGAATTCACGGATGCCTGGAGAGTCGATCAGGTCACCGCCATTGGGGAAGTGGTAGAGGCGCGCGGTGGTGGTGGTGTGGGTGCCCTGGCCGGACCATTCCGACAGGTCGCCGACACGGGTGCCCGCATCAGGCAGCAGGCTGTTGACCAGCGAGGACTTACCCACGCCCGACTGGCCGACGAACACGCTGATATGACCATCGAGTGTCTGCTGCAAGCGCTGCATGCCATCGCCCTGGTGCGCCGAGACTTCCAGCAGCGGGTAGCCCAGGCCACGGTAGACCTCGAGCATGGCATTGAGAGTCGGGGCGTTCTCGTCGTTGATCAGGTCGGCCTTGTTCAGCAGCAGCAACGGGCGGATGCCGGCATGCTCGGCGGCGACCAGGTAACGGTCGATCAGGTTGGGGTGCGGTTCGGGCGCAGGGGCGAAGACAATGACGATCAGGTCGACGTTGGCTGCCACCGGCTTGAGCTGGCCATGGTTGTTCGGCCGGCACAGTTCGGTGCTGCGCGGCATCTGCGCGACGATCACGCCGATGCCCTGGTTGCCGGCGCGCCAGACCACACGGTCGCCAGTCACCAGCGCCGGCAGGTTGGCCCGCAGGTGGCAGCGGAACACCTGGCCCGCGACCTCGCCGTCCTGGGCCTCGACCTCGACCTGCACGCCGAAGTGGGCAATCACCAGGCCCAGTTGCTCCGGTCCCAGGTCGCCACCCTCCAGTTCCTGCAGCACATGCTGCTCGCGTTTGGCGGCGCGAGCGGCGCGTTCACCCTGGATCTTTTCGATGCGCCAGTTCTGGCGGCGGTTGAGCTGGCGTTTGGCCATGAAGGTTCCGTGTCGGCGGGGCAGAAAGAAAACGGCAGGCAGTTTAGCACGGCGCGCCCAACACCCGTTCGCTAGGCTAATATGACGGCCTATTCGAGGAGCCCTTTCATGCAAAACCCACAGAACCTGATCTGGATCGATCTGGAGATGACCGGCCTGGATCCGGACAACGACGTCATCATCGAGATGGCCACCATCGTCACCGACAGCGAGCTGAACACCCTGGCCGAAGGCCCGGTGATCGCCATTCACCACAGCGACGAGGTGCTGGCGCGCATGGACGAATGGAACACCCGCACCCATGGCGCCTCGGGCCTGACCCAGCGCGTGCGCGAAAGCAAGGTGAGCATGGCCGAGGCCGAGGCACAGACCATCGCTTTCCTCGAGCAGTGGGTACCGAAGGGCAAGTCGCCGATCTGCGGTAACAGCATCTGCCAGGACCGCCGTTTCCTCTATCGCCACATGCGCGAGCTGGAAAACTACTTCCACTATCGCAACCTCGATGTTTCCACGCTCAAGGAATTGGCCGCGCGCTGGGCGCCGGAAGTGCGTGACAGCTTCAAGAAGGGCAACACCCATTTGGCGTTGGACGACATCCGTGAGTCGATTGGCGAACTGCGTCACTACCGTGAGCATTTCATCAAGGTCTGACCTCCTGCGCCGATGATCGTCGGCGCGCCCCTTTTGGTGCCCTGCGTGACTGGGTAGACTGCGCGCCTTTCCCGCACGGACCTGCACCATGTTGCTGATGCTCTATCTCATTGCCATCACCGCCGAAGCCATGACCGGCGCCCTGTCCGCTGGCCGTCGGGGCATGGACTGGTTCGGCGTGGTGCTGATCGCCTGCGTCACCGCGCTGGGTGGCGGCTCGGTGCGTGACGTGCTGCTCGGGCACTACCCGCTGACCTGGGTGAAGCATCCCGAGTACCTGGTGCTGACCAGCTTCGCGGCGCTGCTGACCATCTTCATCGCGCCCTTGATGCGCCACCTGCGGTCGTTGTTCCTGGTGCTCGACGCCCTGGGTCTCGTGGCGTTCACCCTGATCGGCTGCATGACCGCGCTGGAGATGGGGCAGGGGTTCCTTGTCGCCTCCATCAGCGGGGTGATTACCGGGGTGTTTGGCGGCATTCTGCGGGACATCTTCTGCAATGATATTCCGTTGGTGTTTCGGCGTGAGCTGTATGCCAGTGTTTCGTTCGCGGCGGCTTGGTTCTATCTGGGGTGTGTTTACTTCAAGGTGCCGGCGGAGCAGGCCATGCTGCTGACACTGTTTGGTGGTTTTCTGGTGCGGTTGTTGGCGATTCGGTTTCATTGGGAGATGCCGAAGTTTCATTACAATGATCAGCAATAGCGGATTTTTGCGGCGCAGCCACTGTATTCAGAATTTTTCTGGCAGGACTGTAACTGTAGCTATATAGCCATTTTTCAGAAGAGTTGCTGCTCTTGCTCTTGCTCTTGCTCTTGCTCTTGCTCTTGCTCTTGATCTGCTTTTGCTTCTAGGTGCGCGATAGTTCAGGCGACACAAATTGCGACTTCAGGAGGCCGAACGCAGGTCTTGCGGAGGGAGGTGACGGGCATGGATGCCCGTCAAGCGCTGCGCCCCAGGATGGGGCGTTCAGCGCGGTCCTCCCGGGAGCAAGGCCGGAGTGAGGGGACCCCGGAGCGAAGCGTAGGGGCCGGATGAATGGAGCGAGGATTTTTTGGTCCCTTTTTGATCCTTCGAAAAGGGACCCGCCGTAAGGGCGGAAAGGTGATTATGCGTCACCATCGCAAATGAATGCGCATATAACTTTCGAGACACGCGCTGTGTAAGTTAAAGTCAAAGTCAAAGTCAAAGTCAAAGTCAAAGTCAAAGTCAAATGCGATTGGCGTGGGTTTTTACAGTTGTAAGCGCATTCATTTGCTATAATGACGCATAGTCACCCTTTCGCCACCCGGCGAGTCACTTTTTGTCAAACGCGACAAAAAGTAACCAAAAAACGCTGCGCTCCATTCATCCGGCCCTCCGCTTCGCTCCGGGTTCCCTCACTCCGGCCTTGCTCCCGGGAGGACCGCGCTGAACGCCCCATCCTGGGGCGCAGCGCTTGACGGGCATCCATGCCCGTCACCTCCCTCCGCAAGACCTGCGTTCGGCCTCCTGAAGTCGCGAAGTTACGGGCGGCGCCTGCACTGGCGCAGCTGGCGCTCGCAGGCTATGGGGTTGACCTTTTGATCGCCAAAGGCAAAGGCAAAGGCAAAGCAGCGAGCGTCAAAGGGCGTTGTGGCGAGCCAGGGCCCATTCCACGTGTTCGCGTACCAGTTCCGAAGGATCATCCCTACGCGCATTGAGCGCCTCCAGCACGGGGATGGTCGACGGTGCGTTGCCAAGCCCTACCGCGAGGTTGCGCAAGAACCGTTCATACCCCGCCCGGCGCAATGGCGAGCCTTCGGTGCAGCCGAGAAAACGCTTTTCATCCCACAGGAACAGTTCGGCCAGCTCGATATTGTCCAGCCCCCGGCGGGGCATGAAGTCGTCTTCGGTCGTGGTCTTGGCGAAACGGTTCCACGGGCAGACGATCTGGCAATCGTCGCAACCAAACACCCGGTTACCGATCAATGAACGCAGTTCCATTGGAATGGCCCCGCGCAATTCGATGGTCAGGTACGAGATGCAGCGCCGGGCATCGAGCTGATAGGGCCCGACGAACGCCTGGGTCGGGCAGATGTCCAGGCAGGCCTGGCACCGCCCGCAATGATCGCTGCCCTGCACGCCGTCGATCGGCAGCGGCAAGTCGACGAACAACTCGGCGAGGAAGAAATAGCTGCCCGCCTTGCGGTTGAGCAGCAGGGTGTTCTTGCCTATCCAGCCAAGGCCGGCCTCCTGGGCCAGGGCTTTCTCCAGCACCGGGGCGCTGTCGACGAAGGCGCGGTAGCCGAACGGGCCGATGGCTTCCTGGATGCGGTCGGCGAAGTGCTGCACCCGCTTGCGCACCAGCTTGTGATAGTCGCGGCCCAGGGCATAGCGCGAGATGTAGGCTTTTTCAGGGTCCGCCAAGCGCTTTGCCATCTGCGTGTCGCCGGGCAGGTAGTCCATGCGCAGCGAGATCACCCGCAAGGTGCCGGGTATCAGCTCGGCCGGGCGCGAGCGCTTGTTGCCATGCTCGCCCATGTACTCCATCTCGCCATTGTGGCCAGCGGCCAGCCAACGCTGCAGGTGCTGTTCGTGCTCGCCAAGGTCGACACCGGCGATGCCGACATGGGCAAAACCGAGTTCGCGGCCCCAATCCTTGATCGATTGGGCCAGTGTGGCGATGTCTGGAAGGTCGGCGGACATGTATGAACAAGCATTACAAGCGGAGGTGCGTATAATTCTGCCAGACATCGGAGCCTTTGACCCCATGCCTCAGACCAAACACCCCCCATTACCGCTCAGCAGCCTGACCTTGGCCAGGTTGCCGCCACGTGCTGCTGATGCCCACAAGGGCGATTTCGGCCATGTGCTGGTGGTCGGCGGCGACCTGGGCACAGGCGGCGCGGTCATGCTCAGTGGCGAGGCGGCGTTGCGTTGCGGCGCCGGCCTGGTCAGCGTCGCCACCCGCCCCGAGCACGTAGCTGCGGGGCTGACACGCCTGCCCGAGACCATGTGGCTGGGCGTGAGCTCGGCCAACCAGCTGATGCCGCTGCTCGAGCGTGCCACGGTGCTGGTGGTCGGCCCTGGCCTCGGCCAGGCCGGGTGGGGGCGCAGCCTGTTGTCGGCGGTGGCCAATGCCCACCGACCACAGGTGTGGGACGCCGATGCGCTCAACTTGCTGGCGCGCACGCCACTGGCACTGCCCAGCGGCAGCATCCTCACCCCGCACCCCGGCGAGGCCGCGCGCCTGCTGGGGATTTCCACCGAGGCGGTGCAGGCCGACCGGCCGGGTGCGGCGCGCAAGCTTGCGCGTCGTTACGCCAGCGTCTGTGTGCTCAAGGGCGCCGGCACGTTGGTGGCCGACCCTGCCGGGCAACTGGCTTTTTGCGGCCGTGGGCACCCAGCCATGGCCGGTGCCGGATTGGGCGATGTGTTGACTGGCGTGCTGGCAGCCTTGCTGGCCCAGGGGCTGGATGCCTGGCAGGCCGCGTGCCTGGGGGTGTGGCTGCATGCGTGCGCCGGCGAGCGGTTGGGTGTCAAAGGTAGAGGGCTGGCGGCCAGTGATCTGGTGCCGGTCATTAGAGCGTTATTGGAGGAGCATTCAGCGTGTCAGGCATAACCCTGTTTCTGGGCGACGAGGACGCCACCGTCGCCTTTGGCGCGAAACTGGCCGAAGTGACCAAAGGTCATGGTGTGATTTTTCTCGAGGGCGACCTGGGGGCCGGCAAAACCACCCTGTCCCGCGGGCTGATCCGGGGCCTGGGTCATACCGGCCCGGTGAAAAGTCCGACATTTACCGTGGTTGAACCCTACGAGATTGGTGATGTTCGCGCCTTCCATTTCGACCTCTATCGTCTGGTCGACCCGGAAGAGCTTGAATTCATGGGCATTCGCGATTATTTCGAGGGCGATGCATTGTGCCTGTTCGAATGGCCCGATAAAGGTGCGGGCGTTTTGCCAAAGCCCGACCTGACCATTACCATAAGCCCGCAAGCGGGCGGACGTTCGCTGAACCTGTCGCCGCAGGGGGCACGCGGCGAAGCCTGGTGTGCCGTTCTGGCCAAAGAATTCATACAGTAAGTGGGGAAAGGTATGCGCATACGCGCACTGGTCGCTGTCGTTGGGCTGCTGCTGACTGCGGTGACCGTTGACGCTCTGGCCGTCACTCAAGTCAAGAGCATGCGCCTGTGGCGCGCTCCGGACAACACGCGGCTGGTCTTCGACCTGTCCGGGCCTGTGCAGCACAGCGTCTTCACCCTCACCGCTCCCGATCGTCTGGTGATCGACATCAACGGTGCCACCCTGGGGGCGCCGCTGAACGTCTCCACCTCGAACACGCCGATCACCAGCGTGCGTTCGGCCCAGCGCACGCCCACCGACCTGCGCGTGGTGGTCGACCTGAAGAAAGCCGTGTCGCCGAAGAGCTTCACCCTGGCCCCGAACGCCCAGTATGGCAATCGCCTGGTGGTCGACCTGTACGACCAGGAAGCCGACGCCATCGCCGCCAGCAACCCGACACCGCCGCCGACACCGCAGCCACCGGCCACCACGCCGGCGGTGCCCGTCACCCCGGCGCAGCCGGCGATCAAGTTGCCACCGGCACCGAGTGGCAAGCGTGACATCGTGGTCGCCATCGACGCCGGCCACGGCGGCGAAGACCCGGGCGCGTCCGGCTCGCGTGGCCAGCACGAGAAAGACATCGTGCTGGATATCGCCAAGGAACTGCAGCGCCAGATCAACTCCGAGAAGGGTTATCGCGCCGAGCTGACCCGCACCGGCGACTACTTCATCCCGCTGCGCAAGCGCACCGAGATCGCCCGCAAGAAGGGCGCCGACCTGTTCGTCTCGATCCACGCCGACGCCGCGCCGTCCAAGGCTGCCTTCGGCGCCTCGGTGTTCGCCCTGTCCGACCGCGGTGCCACCTCCGAGACCGCCCGCTGGCTGGCCGACACGGAAAACCGCTCCGACCTGATCGGCGGTGCCGGCAACGTCAGCCTCGACGACAAGGACCGCATGCTGGCCGGCGTGCTGCTCGACTTGTCGATGACCGCCACCCTCAGTTCCAGCCTCAATGTCGGGCAGAAGGTGCTTGGCAACATGGGCCGGGTCACGCCGCTGCACAAGCAGCGGGTGGAGCAGGCCGGGTTCATGGTGTTGAAGTCGCCGGACATCCCTTCGATCCTCGTTGAAACCGGGTTCATCTCCAATGCCAACGAGGCGGCCAAGCTGGCTACCCGCAGTCATCAGCAGGCCTTGGCGCGTTCGATCCATACCGGTGTGCGTCAGTTCTTCCAGCAGAACCCGCCGCCTGGCACCTACATTGCCTGGCTGCGTGACAGCGGCAAGATCGCCGAGGGCCCGCGTGAGCACACCGTGCGACCGGGCGAGACCCTGGCGATGATCGCCGTGCGCTACCAGGTGAGTGTTGCCGCCCTGCGCAGCAGCAACAGCCTGAAAAGCGATGAGTTGAAAGTCGGCCAGCACCTCGACATTCCGACCACCGCCCTGGCGTCCCAGCGATGAGTGGCGGCTCGCGCATCCAGCTGCTCAGCCCGCGGCTGGCCAACCAGATTGCCGCCGGCGAGGTAGTCGAACGTCCCGCGTCGGTGGCCAAGGAACTGCTGGAGAACAGCCTCGACTCCGGTGCCCGGCGTATCGAGGTCGAGGTCGAGCAGGGCGGCGTGAAGTTGCTGCGGGTGCGCGACAATGGCAGCGGCATCGCCCCTGACGACCTGCCGCTTGCCCTGGCGCGTCATGCCACCAGCAAGATTCGTGAGCTGGAAGACCTCGAAGGTGTGCTCAGCCTCGGGTTTCGCGGCGAGGCGCTGGCATCGATCAGCTCGGTCGCCCGCCTGACCCTCACCTCGCGTACTGCCGAGGCGAGCGAGGCCTGGCAGGTGGAGACCGAGGGGCGCGACATGCTCCCGCGGGTGCAGCCGGCGGCTCATCCGGTCGGCACCTCGGTCGAAGTGCGTGACCTGTTCTTCAATACCCCTGCCCGACGCAAGTTCCTCAAGGCCGAAAAGACCGAATTCGATCACCTGCAGGAAGTGATCCGGCGCCTGGCGCTGGCGCGTTTCGACGTGGGCTTTCACCTGCGGCACAACGGCAAGACCATCTTCAGCCTGCATGAGGCCGCCGACGAGATGGCGCGGGCGCGGCGCGTCGGCACCATCTGCGGCCCGGGCTTCCTCGAGCAGGCGCTGCCGATCGATGTCGAGCGCAACGGCCTGCGCCTGTGGGGTTGGGTGGGCTTGCCGACCTTCTCGCGCAGCCAGGCCGACCTGCAGTACTTCTTCGTCAATGGCCGCGCGGTGCGCGACAAGCTGGTCGCCCATGCGGTGCGCCAGGCTTATCGGGATGTGCTGTTCAATGGTCGGCACCCAACCTTCGTGCTGTTCCTCGAGTGCGACCCGACCGGTGTGGACGTCAACGTCCACCCCACCAAGCACGAAGTGCGCTTCCGTGAAGGGCGCATGGTCCATGACTTCCTCTACGGCACCTTGCACCGTGCCCTGGCCGATGTGCGCCCGGAAGACCAGCTTGCCGCGCCGGCGGCCAGCGACGAACTGGTCCGCCCCAGCGGCTTGCAGGCTGGCGAGTTCGGCCCCCAAGGCGAAATGCGCCTGGCCTCGCCAGTGCTCGAGCAGCCTCAGGGCGAGCAGCGGGGCTTCGCTTCGAGCGGTTCGGGCGCGGGCTATCAGTACCAGTACACGCCCAGGCCCTCCCAGCCGCTGAATGCCGGCGAGGCGCAGGCGGCCTACCGCGAGTTCTACGCCCCCCTGGACAATGCCGCCGCCGCGCCGAGCGCGTTGCCGGAAAGCCAGGGCGATATCCCACCGCTCGGCTACGCGCTGGCGCAGCTCAAGGGGATCTATATCCTTGCCGAGAACGCCGTCGGCCTGGTGCTGGTGGATATGCACGCCGCCCATGAGCGGATCATGTACGAGCGTCTGAAGGTGGCCATGGCCAGTGAAGGCTTGAGCGGCCAGCCATTGCTGGTGCCCGAGTCGCTGGCGTTGAGCCAGCGCGAAGCCGATTGCGCCGAGGAGCATGCCCAATGGTTCCAGCGCCTGGGCTTCGAACTGCAGCGCCTGGGCCCGGAAACCCTGGCGATCCGCCAGATCCCGGCCTTGCTCAAACAGGCCGAGGCTAATCGCCTGGTGCAGGATGTGCTGGCGGACCTCATGGAGTACGGCACCAGTGACCGTATCCAGGCGCACCTCAACGAGCTGCTGGGGACCATGGCCTGCCATGGCGCGGTGCGGGCCAACCGGCGTCTGGCCATCCCGGAGATGAACGCCTTGCTGCGCGACATGGAGAACACCGAGCGCAGCGGCCAGTGCAACCACGGCCGACCGACCTGGACCCAGATGAGCCTGGACGATCTGGACAAGCTGTTCCTGCGGGGGCGATGACATGAGTGCCAGACCTCCGGCGATTTTCCTCATGGGCCCGACCGCGGCCGGCAAGACCGACCTGGCGATCGAGCTGACCAGCAAGCTGCCCTGCGAGCTGATCAGTGTCGACTCGGCGCTGGTCTATCGCGGCATGGACATCGGTACCGCCAAGCCCTCCAAGGAAGTGCTGGCCGCGCATCCGCACCGCCTGATCGACATTCTCGACCCCGCCGAAAGCTACTCGGCCAAGCGTTTCTGCACCGATGCACTCCAAGCCATGGCCGAGATCACCGCGCGCGGCAAGATCCCGCTGCTGGTTGGCGGCACCATGCTCTACTACAAGGCACTGGTCGATGGCCTGGCGGACATGCCGCCAGCCGATGCCACGGTCCGCGCCGAGCTCGAGGCACAGGCGCAGGCCCTCGGCCTGGCCGAATTGCACCGGCAACTGGCCGAAGTCGATCCAGAGTCGGCGGCGCGCATTCATCCGAATGACCCGCAGCGGCTGATCCGTGCGCTTGAAGTGTACAAAGTGAGCGGCGAGAGCATGACCGCCCACCGTCAGCGTCAATACGCGCAAAGTAGCGGCGCAGACGCAGGCGCGGGCGAGCATTTGCCCTATACTGTCGCCAGCCTGGCGATAGCGCCTATAGATCGTCACATTTTGCATCAGCGAATTGCGTTACGATTTTCACAGATGCTGGAACAGGGCTTTGTCGACGAGGTCCGAACGCTGCGGGCCAGAAGTGACTTGCACGCCGAGCTGCCGTCTATAAGGGCAGTGGGGTATCGGCAGGTGTGGGACTACCTCGACGGCAAGCTGACTGAGAATGAGATGCGTGAACGCGGTATCATTGCCACGCGTCAGCTGGCCAAGCGGCAATTCACCTGGTTGCGCGGCTGGTCCGACGTCCACTGGCTGGATAGCCTGGCCTGCGACAATCTGTCCCGCACCTTGAAATACCTGGGGACCGTCTCCATATTGAGCTGAGTCCCTGCCAGTTGCCGTCTATTCTTGCGAAGGGGCGGCATAATTTATCGATTTTCTTGATTTTCTATTATTGATCCTTACAGGAGTGCGGCATATGTCAAAAGGGCATTCGCTACAAGACCCTTACTTGAACACCTTGAGAAAAGAAAAAGTCCCGGTTTCGATCTATCTGGTCAACGGGATCAAGCTGCAGGGCCAGATCGAATCCTTCGACCAGTTCGTCGTGCTGCTGAAAAACACCGTCAGCCAGATGGTCTACAAGCACGCCATTTCGACCGTCGTCCCAGCACGCCCGGTTCGTCTGCCAAGCCCGACCGATGGTGAGCACGGCGACAGCGAGCCAGGCAACGCTTGAAAAAAGTAGGAGCCTGCATTGTTCTTTGAGCGCCACGGTGGTGGTGAGCGAGCGTTGCTCGTTCACTTGGAAGGTCAGAACCCTGAGGCGCGCGAAGACCCGCAGGAGTTTCAGGAGCTGGCGCTGTCGGCCGGAGCCGATATCGTTTCGCTGGTGACAGTGGCGCGGCATCAGCCCACCGCCAAGTTTCTGATCGGCAGTGGCAAGGTCGAGGAGTTGCGCGACCTGGTCCATTCGGCCGAAGCCGACCTTGTGATTTTCAATCACACCCTCACGCCCAGCCAGGAACGCAACCTCGAGCGCGTCTTCGAGTGTCGCGTGCTGGACCGTACCGGGCTGATTCTCGATATCTTCGCCCAGCGGGCGCGTACTCACGAAGGCAAGCTGCAGGTCGAACTGGCCCAGCTCGAGCACATGAGCACGCGACTGGTACGCGGTTGGACCCACCTTGAGCGGCAGAAAGGCGGTATCGGCCTGCGTGGCCCGGGTGAAACCCAGCTCGAAACCGACCGCCGCCTGCTGCGGGTGCGCCTGCGCCAGATCAAGGCACGCCTGGAGAAGGTGCGCAGCCAGCGCGAGCAGGCCCGTCGTGGGCGCAAGCGCGCCGACATTCCTTCGGTGTCGCTGGTGGGTTATACCAACGCCGGTAAATCGACCCTGTTCAACGCACTCACGCAATCCGATGTGTATGCCGCGGACCAGCTGTTCGCCACCCTCGACCCGACCTTGCGCCGGCTCGAGCTGGCCGACCTGGGGCCGATCGTGCTGGCCGACACCGTAGGTTTCATCCGCCACCTGCCGCACAAGCTGGTCGAGGCATTTCGGGCTACGCTCGAAGAGTCGAGCAACTCCGACCTGCTGCTGCACGTGATCGATGCCCATGAGCCCGAGCGCATGGAGCAGATCGAACAGGTACTGGCGGTGCTGGGCGAGATCGGTGCCGAGAGCTTGCCGATCCTCGAGGTCTATAACAAACTCGACCTGCTCGAAGATGTCGAGCCGCAGATCCAGCGCGATGCCGATGGCAAGCCGCAGCGGGTCTGGGTATCGGCACGCGATGGACGAGGCCTGGAGCTGGTTGGCCAGGCGATTGCCGAGTTGCTGGGGGACGATCTTTATGTCGGAACCCTGTGCCTGGAGCAACGGTTTGCCCGCCTGCGCGCGCAATTCTTTGCCCTGGGTGCCGTGCAGAGTGAAGAGCATGATGAAGAAGGGCGCAGCCTGCTGAGCGTGCGACTGCCCAGGGTCGAGCTGAATCGCCTGGTCAGCCGCGAAGGCATGGAGCCGCAAGTGTTTGTCGAGCAACACACTTTGCAATAAATGCCCGTCGAGGTCGCCGGGCAGCCGTGACAGGCATTCTGTAGCATTGGACGGCGCGCCGTGGGCGCGTCTTTGCTTTATCAGATGGAGAGCGCTATGGCTTGGAACGAGCCGGGTGGCAACTCGAACAATCAGGATCCCTGGGGCGGCCGCCGTAATGGTGGCGGCGGTGGTGGCGACAAGAAAGGTCCACCGGATCTGGACGAGGCCTTCCGCAAGCTGCAGGACAGCCTGAACGGCATGTTCGGCAGTGGCAAGAAACGTGGCGGCGGCGGTGACCGCAATATCGGCAAGGGTGGCGGCTACGGGCTGCTGGGCATCGGCCTGGCGGCTCTGGCGGCAATCTGGCTGTACAACGCCGTCTATGTCGTGGACGAGCAGGAGCAGGCCGTGGTGCTGCGCTTCGGCAAGTACTACGAGACCGTCGGTCCCGGCCTGAATATCTACTTCCCGCCGATCGACCGCAAGTACATGGAAAACGTGACCCGCGAGCGGGCCTACACCAAGCAGGGGCAGATGCTCACCGAAGACGAGAACATCGTCGAAGTGCCACTGACCGTGCAGTACCGCATCAGCAACCTGCAGGACTTCGTGCTCAACGTCGACCAGCCGGAAGTCAGCCTGCAGCATGCGACTGACAGCGCCCTGCGCCACGTGGTGGGTTCCACCTCGATGGACCAGGTGCTGACAGAAGGCCGCGAGCAGATGGCCGTGGACATCCGCGAGCGTCTGCAGCGTTTCCTCGACACCTACCGTACCGGTATCACCGTCACCCAGGTCAACGTACAGAGCGCGGCAGCCCCGCGTGAAGTGCAGGAAGCCTTCGACGACGTGATCCGTGCCCGTGAGGACGAGCAGCGTGCGCGCAACCAGGCCGAGTCCTACGCCAACGGCGTGGTGCCGGAGGCCCGTGGCCAGGCGCAGCGCATCATCGAGGACGCCAACGGCTACCGCGATGAAGTCATCGCCCGTGCCAAGGGTGAGGCCGATCGCTTCACCAAGCTGGTCGCCGAGTACCGCAAGGCGCCGGAGGTCACGCGTCAGCGTCTGTACCTGGACACCATGCAGGAGGTCTACAGCAACTCCAGCAAGGTCCTGGTCACGGCCAAGGACGGGCAGAACAACCTGCTCTACCTGCCGTTGGACAAGATGGTCGAAGGCAGCCGCGGCACCAGTGCAGCGCCGTCCAGCAGCGTATCGCCGTCGGTCAATGACGCCGGCGCGCGTGCCGCCCAGGATCTGCAACCACAACCGCCGCTGCGTTCCAGGGAGAGCCGCTGATGAGCAATAAGTCACTGTTCGCCCTGATCGGCGCCGTGGTGCTGGCGATCGCCGCCTGGAACTGCTTCTACATCGTTTCGCAGACTGAACGCGCGGTACTGCTGCAGTTCGGCCGCGTGGTCAAGGCCGATGTCCAGCCTGGCCTGCACGTGAAGGTGCCGTACGTCAACCAGGTGCGCAAGTTCGACGCCCGCCTGATGACCCTCGACGCGCCGACCCAGCGTTTCCTGACGCTGGAGAAGAAAGCGGTGATGGTCGATGCCTACGCCAAATGGCGGGTCAAGGACGCCGAGCGCTTCTATACCGCAACGTCGGGTATGAAGCAGATCGCCGACGAGCGCCTGTCGCGTCGTCTGGAAAGCGGCCTGCGTGACCAGTTTGGTAAACGCACCCTGCACGAAGTGGTTTCCGGTGAGCGTGATGCGCTGATGGCGGATATCACCGCCTCGCTGAACCGCATGGCCAGCAAGGAGCTGGGTATCGAAGTGGTCGACGTTCGCGTCAAGGCCATCGACCTGCCCAAGGAAGTCAACCGCAGCGTGTTCGACCGTATGAGCACCGAGCGCGAGCGTGAAGCCCGCGAGCACCGTGCCAAGGGTAACGAACTGGCCGAAGGTATTCGTGCCGACGCCGACCGTCAGCGCCGCGTGTTGCTGGCCGAAGCGTACCGCGAAGCGGAAGAGACCCGCGGTGATGGCGATGCCCAGGCAGCTGCCATCTATGCCAAGGCGTACACGCAGGACGCCGATTTCTACGCGTTCTACCGTAGCCTCAAGGCCTACCGCGAAAGCTTCTCCAGCAAGAGCGACGTGCTGGTCCTGGATTCGAAGAACGAGTTCTTCCGCTTCCTGGACAAGAGCAAGCCCTGATCGTGCTCTCATGGGGGATTCGCCCCGCCGGGCAGCTAAAATGCCTGGCGGGGTGCATCCTGAATGAAAAGGGGTGTATGATGAGTCAGCCGGGAAATTCCCGGCTTTTTTGCGTCTGCAAGGTTGATTGGCAAACGGCCAGTTGACGGTTTGGTCAGGTCGCAAGGCAATTCGAGGGTATTGGCTACGGTGGTTGCGCTGGGATCAGTGCTGCCCGCTGTTGTGCGTCAATGCCTGCTTTACTCACGGCTCGCCAGCTGGCAGGCCGCCCGGACCAGAGGGGAAATGGCGTAATGGCAACGGTAGACCGCTGGCTACTGCCAGATGGCATCGAGGAAGTACTGCCACCTGAGGCCGCGCGCATCGAGATCGCGCGTCGTCAGGTGTTGGACCTGTTCCAGAGTTGGGGTTACGAACTGGTCGTCACCCCGCATATCGAGTACCTGGAGTCGCTGCTCACCGGCGCCGGCCAGGACCTGGACCAGCGTACCTTCAAGGTCGTCGACCCGCAGTCCGGCCGCCTGATGGGCTTCCGTGCCGACTTCACGCCGCAGGTGGCGCGCATCGACGCCCACACCCTGCGCCGTGAAGGCCCGAGCCGCCTGTGCTATGCCGGCAGCGTGCTGCATGCACAGCCGCGTGCCCTGTCGACCTCGCGCAGCCCGATCCAGCTGGGCGCCGAGCTGTACGGCGACGCCAGCCCTACCAGCGATGTCGAAGTCATCAGCCTGATGCTCGCCACGCTGCAACTGACCGATGTCGCCGATGTGCACATGGACCTTGGCCATGTCGGTATCTATCGCGGCCTGGCCCGTGCCGCCAACCTGTCCGGCGCGGTCGAGCAGCAACTGTTCGATGCCCTGCAGCGCAAAGCCGTCGATGAAGTGCAGGCGCTGACCGCAGACCTGCCGAAGGACCTGGGCAACATGCTGCGCGCCCTGTGCGAGCTCTGCGGTGGTCGTGAAGTGCTGGCCGAGGCCCGTGTGCGCCTGGGCCGTGCCCCCGCCAGCGTGCTGGCGGCGCTGGACGACCTGTTGGCGATCGCCGATCGCCTGGCTTCGCGCTACCCGGACCTGCCGCTGTACTTCGACCTCGGCGAATTGCGCGGCTACCACTATCACACCGGCGTGGTGTTCGCCGTGTTCGTGCCTGGCGAAGGTCAATCGATCGCCCAGGGCGGCCGCTATGACGACATCGGCGCCGATTTTGGCCGGGCACGCCCGGCCACCGGATTCTCCACGGATTTGAAGACCCTGGTCACACTGGGGCGAGCGGAGGTCGTATTGCCTGCTGGCGGCATCTGGATGCCCGACAGCAGCGATGCGGCCCTCTGGCAGATGGTCTGCCAGTTGCGCAACGAGGGCCAGCGAGTGGTCCAGGCTTTGCCTGGCCAGCCGCTGAGTGCTGCTCTCGAGGCGGATTGTGATCGGCAATTGATTCAGCAAGACGGGCGCTGGCAGGTTCTGCCGCTGACCCATTGAGATTCTTCGCCGGCAATGGGCCGGCACCAAGTTTGCGTGAATGAGGACAAATGTAATGGGTAAGAATGTCGTCGTCCTGGGCACCCAGTGGGGTGATGAGGGCAAAGGCAAGATCGTCGATCTGCTGACCGAACATGCTGCCGCCGTCGTGCGCTACCAAGGTGGCCACAACGCGGGCCACACCCTGGTGATCAACGGTGAGAAGACTGTTCTGCACCTGATTCCGTCCGGCATCCTGCGTGAAGGCGTGCAATGCCTGATCGGCAACGGCGTGGTCGTCGCCCCGGATGCCCTGATGCGTGAAATCACCAAGCTGGAAGAGAAGGGCGTACCGGTGCGCGAGCGCCTGCGCATTTCCCCGGCGGCTCCGCTGATCCTGTCGTACCACGTGGCCCTCGACCAGGCCCGTGAAAAAGCCCGCGGCGAAGCCAAGATCGGCACCACCGGTCGTGGTATCGGCCCGGCCTACGAAGACAAGGTGGCCCGTCGCGGCCTGCGCGTCGGCGACCTGTTCCACCGCGAGCGCTTCGCCGCCAAGCTCGGTGAGCTGCTGGATTACCACAACTTCCAGCTGGTGAACTACTACAAAGAGCCGGCCATCGACTTCCAGCAGACCCTGGACGAGTGCATGGCCTACGCCGAGCAGCTCAAGCCGATGATGCTCGACGTCACCGCCGAACTGCACAACCTGCGCCGCGCCGGCAAGGACATCATGTTCGAAGGCGCCCAGGGCTCGCTGCTGGACATCGACCACGGCACCTACCCGTATGTCACCAGTTCCAACACCACCGCCGGCGGCATCTCCACCGGTTCCGGCGTTGGCCCGATGTACCTGGACTACATCCTGGGCATCACCAAGGCCTACACCACTCGCGTCGGTTCCGGTCCGTTCCCGACCGAGCTGTTCGACGAGACCGGCGCCACCCTGGCCAAGCGTGGCCATGAGTTCGGCTCCACCACCGGCCGTGCCCGTCGTTGCGGCTGGTTCGATGCCGTGATCCTGCGTCGCGCCATCGACGTCAACAGCATCTCGGGTATCTGCCTGACCAAGCTGGACGTGCTGGACGGCCTGGAAACCATCAACATCTGCGTTGGCTACAAGAACGAGAACGGTGCCGTCATCGACGCGCCTTCCGATGCCGACAGCTACATCGGCCTGGAGCCGGTGTACGAAGAGATGCCAGGCTGGAGCGAGTCGACCTTGGGCGTTAAAACCCTGGAAGAGTTGCCGCAGGCCGCGCGCAACTACATCAAGCGCATCGAGGAGCTGGTCGGCGCGCCGATCGACATCATCTCGACTGGCCCGGACCGCAACGAGACCATCGTGCTGCGTCATCCGTTCGCCTGATCAGCTACTTGCTAGCTGACTGAACGCCGCGCCCCCGCAAGGAGGCGCGGCGTTTTCATATGGGTACGAAGTAGCGGGAGGCTTGCCCCGCGCATGGCATCGGCGCAGGCAATTTCGCTGCCATGGATAATCGCCTCATATCTTTGGCATTTATACCTGCTGTCTCAGGCACAACCCTTGCTGTAAGAAGTTTCTGTAGATGCCATCAAAGTAATGGCGCCAGAAACACGAGGGTTACAACGTGTCTGCCATCCTTTCACTGTTACGAAGCCGCCTCTTGCGGCCTGTGTTTGTTGCGCTTGGTATCGCTCTTCTGGTGCAGGTGCTGGTTGCCGTTGCACTGACGCGGAGCACGGTCACCGCCCTGGAAGCCGATTTGGGGGCGCGCCTGGGCAATGACAGCCAGAAACTGGCTGCCGAACTGGAGCAGGCCGGGGAGGATGTCCGGGCTGGGCTCGACAGCCTTTCCGTCAGTACGCGTCAGCGTTTGAGTGCGGGCCTGTCCAGCCGTCTGCAGGATGAGCAGCAGCAGTTGCGCGCGACGCTGGAGGAAAATCTCAGGGACTCGGCCCATGAAATGGCCGATCTGTTGGCCTCGGTCGCGCCACGGGCGATCTGGGACAACGACGTGCCGATGCTCTCGGACTTCGCTCGCCGTGCCCAGCGCAATCCCAACGTGTTGTTCGTGATCTACGACGATGCCCAGGGCCAGCACCTGACCCGCTACCTCAACCGGCAGAACCCGATCAACCAGGCATTGATGGAAAAAGGCCAGGGCGAACGGGCGCTGGACAAGGTGCTGGATGCCGCACGCAAGGATTCGTCGGTGTACTTCGTAGAGGCGTCGATCAACCCCAACGGCGCAGAGATCGGCAAGGTGCTGATGGGCGTGTCCACCGCGGGCATCGACCAGGAGCTCAAGGCTCTGGATCAGCGCTTCGCGGCCTTGATCGCCAGTGGCGAGCAACTGGTCGGGGACAGCCTGGTGGCCGCCGCCGCCGACAGTGGCAAGGCCTTGCGTGCGCGCCTGGAGACAGCCCAGCACAGCGCCACGGCGATGCAGGCCAATACCGCGCAGACGGTGCGTGATGCCGCCGCCGAGCTGCGCTGGCGCATCGGCCTGGGTCTGGTGCTGGTCGGTCTGGGTGTGCTGCTGGTGGTGGCCGTGGTGCTCGGGCGTCGCGTCCTCAGCAAGCTCGGCCTGCTGATCGCCGCGTTGAACGACCTGGCCGCCGGCGAAGGCGACCTGACCAAGCGCGTCAAGCTCGACAGCCGTGACGAGATCGGTGACATGGCTTCGGCGGTCAATCGCTTCGTCGACAAGCTGCAGCCCATCGTCCGCGAAGCCGGCGAAGTGGCGCAGCGTACTGGCGTGGAGATCGACAGCATGGCCCAGCGCAACGCCGGTGCCGATGCCGCTGCCGCGTTGCAGCGCGACGAAGTGGCTGCCAGCCTGCGCGACCTGTCGAGTATGGCTGACGAGGCCCAGGCCGAGAGCCATGCCATGCAGGCGGCATTGCAGCAGGTGGTGGACATTCGCCAGGCGACCGACGAGAACAGTCGTGCTTCGACGCAGCTGGCGCGGTTGATCGAGAACCTGGCCGGCGAAGTGCAGACTGGCTCCCAGGTGATCGAGCGGCTGGCCAAGCAGAGCGAGCAGATCGAGGTGGTACTGACGGTGATCCATGGCATTGCCGAGCAGACCAACCTGTTGGCGCTCAACGCCGCCATCGAAGCGGCGCGGGCTGGAGAAACCGGGCGCGGTTTCGCCGTGGTGGCCGATGAGGTGCGTGCCTTGGCGAGTAAGACACAGAGCTCGACGGGGGATATCCAATCGCATATCGCTGCGCTGCAGCAAGGCGCCAAGGAGGCGGTGGCGACCATCAGTCAGGCCGGGCGCCAGGCCAGTGAAGGCTTGCTGGTGTTACGCGACAATGAGCGGCGCCAGCAGTCGGTGCAGGCTGCGGTCGAGCAGGTGCATGCGGCGATCGGCCTGGCCACGCGAGCGGCCGAGCAGCAGGCCAGCGGCGCGCAAGCCGTGCGTGGGCGAGTCGAAACCATCCATGCCCAGGCCGAGCGTTCGGCCGAGGTGGTAATGCAGACCACCGCCAGCAGCAAGGTACTGGATGACCTGGCGGCGCAGTTGCGGGCCAGTCTGGGGCAGTTCAGGGCCTGAGGAAAGGTGGGGGGCTGATCGCCGGCAAGCCGGCTCCCACATTTACAGTGTGGCTTGAGAGCGACGCGGTAGGGGTGGGAGCCGGCTTGTCGTGGCGACGAACCGCGGCAAAAGGGGCGCAACGCGCCCCCAAGAGGAGGTTGTCACGCCTTGTTCAGGTACATCCTGGTAGTCAGCAGATACACCGGCAGCCCCGACACCACGATCAACAACGCCGCATAAGGCGCCGCCGCCGCGAACTCGACGTTGGCGGTATGCGCCCACACCTCGGTGGCCAAGGTGGTCATCCCGGTCGGGCTGAGCAGCAGGGTCGCGGTCAGTTCCTTCATCGCATCCAGGAACACCAGGGCGAACGCTGCTGCCATCGCCGGGAAGATGATCGGCAAGGTAACCCGGCAGAAGGCTGCGAAGCTGCTGGCGCCCAAGGTGCGCGCCGCCTCTTCCAGGGTTGGCGAGGCCTTGTTCAGTGCGGTGCGCACCGGCGACTGCGCCAACGGCAGGAACAGCAAGGCATAGGCCAGGATCAGCAGCGCCGTAGTCTGGTACAGCGCCGGCACATAGTGCAGGGCGAAGAACACCAGGGTCAGTGCAATGACCAGACCGGGCAGGGCGTGCAGCAGATAGGGCAACCGCTCGGCCCAGATCGCCAGGCGCCCCTTGTAGCGAACCACCAGGAAGCTGATCGGCAGTGCCAGCAGCACGCAGAAGCCAGCGCCACCCAATGACACCGACAGCGAGGTGCCCAGGGCCTTACCGATGGCCGCGACCGGGAAGGCCGCCGATGAGCCCACGCTCAGCCAGTAGCCGAGCATGGCCAGTGGAATGCCACTGCCCAGCACCGCCAGCGCTAGGCAGAACAGCTGCCCCAGTGGCATCCAGCCGCGCAGTCGCAAGGGTTGGGCGCGGCGCGCCACGCCCTGGCCAATGCGCACATGACGCGCCTTGCCACGCACCCGCAGTTCCAGCCACAGCATCGCCAGGCACAGCACCAGCAGCACCGCCGAGAGCATCGCGGCGTTGGCGTTGCTGAATTCCAGTTCGAACTGCTGGTAGATCGCCGTGGTAAAGGTCTGCAGGCCAAGGATCGACAGGGCGCCGAACTCCACCAGCATGTGCAGGGCAATCAGCAGCCCGCCGCCGAGCATCGACGGCCACAGCAACGGCAGGGTGATCTTGCGGAACACGCCCCAGCGGCTGCAGCCCAGCGTGCGCGCCGACTCCTCCAGCGCGGTATCCAGGTTGCGCAGGGTGGCGGCCACCGGCAGGAACACCAGCGGGTACTTCGACAGTGCCATCACCAGGATCGCCCCGCCCAGCCCTTCGAAGTCCGAACTCAGCGACACCCAGGTGAAGCTGCTGACGAACGATGGCACGGCAAACGGCAGGCATAGCACCACGCCCCACAGGCGTCGGCCAGGCAGGTCGCTGCGCTCCAGCAGCCAGGCCAGGGCCACGCCCACCACCAGGCACAGCGCGGTGACGCCGACCATCAGCAGCAGGGTGTTGCGCAGCAAGCCCCACACGAACGGACGCCATAGCAGGCGCAGGGCTTCATGCCAGCCGGCATCCCAGGCCTTGAGCCCGACGTACAGCAATGGCAGCAGGCTCATGGCCACCAGGAACAGCACGGGCAGCACCACCCAGATGGACGGGCGCTTGCGCTTGGGGACGAAGCGCGCCAAGGCGGGCGAGGGCAGGGCGGCAGTCATCAGAGCAGGCCAACCTCACGTTCCAGCTCGATGGCTTCCTCGGCATTGCCAAGGTCGGCCGGCGAGATCTTCGGCGGGCGCAGCTCATCGAACGGCTTCAGGCCACGGTCAGAGACCATGCCTTTATGCAGCGGGTATTCGGCGGTGGTCTGGGTGATCACGCGCTGGCCTTCTTCGCTGGCCATCCAGTTGAGCAGGGCCTGTGCTTCTTTCGGATGCTTGCTGGCCTTGACCGCAGCGGCGCCGGAGATGGTCACCAGGTTGCCGGCGTCGCCGTCGGCCAGGTAGTACAGCTTGGAGTCGAGCTTGCCGCGCTCGCGCTCCAGGGCGTACCAGTAGTAGTTGTTCACCAGCACGGCGGCGACTTCGCCCTTCTCCACGGCCTTCAGTGCGACCATGTTGTTGGTGTAGGTCTTGCCGAAGGCTTTCAGGCCGGTCAGCCATTCTTCGGTGGCTTCGCGCCCGTGCATCTTGAGGATGGCCACCGCCTGTTCCTGGAAGGCGCCGCTGGTGGGCACGTAGCCGACACGGCCGTCCCATTCGGGGCCGGCGAAATCCATCACCGTGGTCGGCAGGTCTTTCTCATCGATCTTCTTCGGGTTGTAGACCACCACGCGGGTGCGCGCGGTAACGCCCATCCAGGTGCCGTTGGCGCCCACGTATTCCTTGGGCAGCATGTTCAGGGTGGCGTCGTCGATCTTCGCCAGTAGGCCCAGTTCGCCCAGGTTGTTCAGCGGTGGCGACTCTTCGGTATAGATGATGTCGGCCGGCGAGCGTTCGCCTTCCTCGATGATCTGGCTGGCCAACTGGTTGCTGCTGCCCTTGCGAATATTGATATGAATGCCGGTCTTGGCCTCGTAGGCCTTGGCGATGGCTTCACCGATTTCCTTGTGCTGGCCGTTGTACATCGTCAACGTGACCGGTTCGTCTGCCAGGGCGGCCGGAGCGCCGATCACCAGGCTCAGAACTGCGGCGGCCAGGGTGCGCATCAGCGGTTGCGGGCGGATCGTCATGCGGGTATTTCCTCGCTTACGGCTACATATTTGGAAACAATGGTAAACGAAATTGTTTCTCAAATGGGCGCATGTCGGGAAATTCATGGGTAGACGAAGGAGGGGCTGCCCGGCGACATGAAATCGCAGGCAAGAAAAAACCCACTAGCAAGCTAGTGGGTTTTTGTATGGTGCCCAGGAGAAGACTCGAACTTCCACGACCGTTAAGTCACTGATACCTGAAACCAGCGCGTCTACCAATTCCGCCACCTGGGCAAAGCTTTGCATCGTCTGCTGAAGGCGACTTTCGTCTGCTTTCACACAGTAGTAACAGATCCTTGGTCATCTGTTACTTGAAAATTTTTGGTGCCCAGGAGAAGACTCGAACTTCCACGACCGTTAAGTCACTGATACCTGAAACCAGCGCGTCTACCAATTCCGCCACCTGGGCACACATTCGAGATTAAAAGATGCTTTACAGCGTCGTTCATCTCTACTACAACTCCGGGGTTGTCCGTCGTTGTGGTGCGCACTATACGGACGCTCCTGATGGCTGTAAAGCCCCTGATCGAAAAAAAATTCAAAAAATTCAACCCGTTGATTCCACGCGCCTATTTCCGTTCGGCGGATACCGCGTCGGGGCTGTCCAAGGCTGACATTTCCGGTTTCAATACGTCTATGCCAGAATTCATATCTATATACCCCAAGGTGAACCCCTTCTGATGGCCGATTGGCAATCCCTCGATCCCGAGGCCGCTCGCGAAGCGGAAAAATACGACAACCCTATCCCCAGCCGTGAGCTGATCCTGCAGCGCCTCGCCGACCGTGGCGAGCCGGCTGCCCGCGAACAGCTGGCCGAAGAGTTCGGTCTTTACGAAGAAGACCAGATCGAAGCCCTGCGCCGCCGCCTGCGTGCCATGGAGCGCGACGGTCAGCTTATCTATACCCGGCGCGGCACCTATGCCCCGGTGGACAAGCTCGACCTTATTTGTGGCCGTGTCTCCGGGCACCGTGACGGCTTCGGCTTCCTCATCCCCGACGATGGTAGCGAGGACCTGTTCCTCAGCCCGGCACAGATGCGTCTGGTGTTCGATGGCGACCGCGGCCTGGCCCGGGTCTCCGGTGTAGACCGCCGTGGCCGTCGCGAAGGCGTGCTGGTAGAGATCATCTCCCGCGCCCATGAAAGCGTGGTTGGTCGCTACTTCGAAGAAGGCGGCATCGGCTACGTAACCCCTGACAATCCGAAAATCCAGCAGGAAGTCCTGGTCACTGCCGGACGCAACGGCGGCGCCAAGATCGGCCAGTTCGTGTCGATCAAGATCACTCACTGGCCAACCCCACGCTTCCAGCCGCAGGGTGATGTGGTCGAGGTGATCGGCAACTACATGGCTCCGGGCATGGAAATCGACATCGCCCTGCGCAGCTATGACATCCCGCATGTCTGGCCACAGGAAGTGATCAAGGAAGCGCGCAAGTTCCGCTCCGAAGTCGAGGAAAAAGATAAAGAGAAGCGCATCGACCTGCGTCATCTGCCTTTCGTCACCATCGACGGCGAAGACGCTCGCGACTTCGACGATGCGGTGTATTGCGAACCGTTGGGCAAGCTGCGCATGTTCTCCGGCGGCTGGCGCCTGTACGTGGCGATCGCCGACGTTTCCAGCTACGTGCGCCTGGGCTCGGCGCTGGATGCCGAAGCGCAGCAACGGGGTAACTCGGTGTACTTCCCCGAGCGCGTCGTGCCGATGCTGCCCGAAGAACTGTCCAACGGCCTGTGCTCGCTGAACCCGCACGTCGATCGCCTGGCCATGGTCTGCGAAATGACCATCAACAAGGCCGGCCAGATGGTCGACTACCAGTTCTACGAGGGTGTGATCCACTCCCACGCGCGCCTGACCTACAACAAGGTCAGCAGCATGCTCGAGCATTCCCGCACCCGCGAAGGCAAGGCACTGCGCGAGGAGTACAGTGCGGTGTTGCCGGACCTGAAGAGCCTTTATGCCCTGTACAAGGTGCTCCTGGCGGCCCGTCACACCCGCGGTGCAATCGACTTCGAGACCCAGGAAACCCGGATCATCTTCGGTGAAGATCGCAAGATCGACGAAATCCGTCCGACCGTGCGCAACGACGCCCACAAGCTGATCGAGGAATGCATGCTGGCGGCCAACGTTGCGACGGCCGAGTTCCTGCAGAAACACAACGTGCCTGCGCTGTACCGCGTGCACGATGGTCCACCGCCCGAGCGTCTGGAAAAGTTGCGCGCATTCCTCGGTGAGCTGGGCCTGAGTCTGCACAAAGGCAAGGACCCTTCGCCTAAGGACTACCAGGCACTGCTGGCGAGCATCGCTGGGCGCCCGGACTTCCACCTGATCCAGACCGTCATGCTGCGCTCGCTGAGCCAGGCGGTGTACAGCGTCGAGAACAACGGCCACTTCGGCCTGAACTACGAGGCCTACACCCACTTCACCTCGCCGATCCGTCGTTACCCGGACCTGCTGGTGCATCGCGCCATCCGTAGCGTGATCCGCTCCAAGGTCGACACCCCGCACGTCAAGCGTGCCGGTGCCATGAGTATTCCCAAGGCGCGCATCTACCCGTACGACGAAAACAGCCTCGAGCAGATGGGCGAGCAGTGCTCGATGACCGAGCGCCGCGCCGACGAGGCTACCCGCGACGTGGTCAACTGGCTCAAGTGCGAGTACATGCGTGATCGCGTCGGCGAGACCTTCCCTGGTGTGATCACCGCGGTGACCGGCTTTGGCCTGTTCATCGAGCTGACCGACATCTATGTCGAAGGCCTGGTGCATGTCAGCGCCCTGCCGGGTGACTACTACCACTTCGATCCTGTGCATCACCGCCTGTCCGGTGAGCGCAGCGGCCGCAGCTTCCGCCTGGGCGACACGGTCGAGGTTAAGGTCATGCGTGTCGACCTCGAGCAGCGCAAGATCGACTTCGAAATGTCGGAGAAGACCGTCACCGCACCGGTCGGCCGCAAGCCACGCGCTGCCGCGCAGCCGGTGGTCGAACAGGCGCCTGCCGCTGAAGCGAAGATTTCGCCCAAGCCGCGCAGCCGCAAGAGCGAGGCCTCCGAGGCGTACTTCCCGAAAGACGCGGTGCAGCGCAATGCCGAGGTGCGCAAGAGCCGTGAAATGAAGAAGGCGCTGATGGGCGAGGCGCGTGCCAGCGGCCATGCCGGCGGCAAGTCGGATAAAGGTGGCAAGTCGTCCGGCAAGCCGACCAAGCATCGCAAGGGGCCGCCCAAGTCCGGCGCGCCACGCAAGGGCAAGAACAAGTCATGAGTCAGCTGGAAAAGATCTACGGCGTGCATGCCGTGCAGGCACTGCTGCAACACCACCCCAAGCGGGTAAAACAGATCTGGCTGTCCGAAGGGCGCAGTGAGCCGCGCATCCAGGCCCTGCTGGAGCTGGCTGCGCAGAACCGCGTCCAGGTCGGCCAGGCCGAGCGCCGTGAACTCGACGCCTGGGTCGAAGGTGTGCACCAGGGTGTGGTTGCCGAGGTGAGCCCGAGCCAGGTGTGGGGCGAGGCGATGCTCGACGAGCTGCTCGAGCGTACCGAGACGCCGCCCTTGATCCTGGTGCTCGATGGCGTCACCGACCCGCATAACCTCGGCGCCTGCCTGCGCACCGCCGATGCGGCCGGGGCGACCGCCGTGGTGATCCCCAAGGACAAGTCCGCGACCCTGACCGGCGTGGTGCGCAAGGTGGCCTGCGGCGCCGCCGAGGTGATGCCACTGGTGGCCGTGACCAACCTGGCACGTACCCTGGAGAAACTCCAGCAGCGCGGACTGTGGGTGGTCGGAACCGCTGGCGAGGCCGAACAGGAAATCTACCAGCAGGACCTGACCGGTCCGCTGGTGATGATCATGGGGGCCGAAGGCAAGGGCATGCGCCGCCTGACCCGTGAACACTGTGATTTCCTGGTGAAGTTGCCAATGGGTGGCAGCGTCAGCAGCCTGAACGTTTCGGTGGCCACCGGGGTGTGCCTGTTCGAGGCAGTGAGGCAGCGTCAGGCCAAGCGCTGATCTGACCGTGTGCGGGAGCGGCGCACCGCCGCTCCCTCGTTGTTTCTCAGGCTTGCGGCCTGTTGGGCGAATATGTTTCCGGCTGTTCAAATATTCGCCAACCTCCTTGCTTGTCCTTCCCGGCTTCTCTACAATTGCGCCCCTTGCCGAGCTGGCAGGCGCGCATGTGCCTTCTCTCTAGGGCAAGACATACAGTGTCATTCACTCCTTGTCTGACCAGGTTGCTGGCAGACTACTAACCCGTAAGGAGCATTCATGCGTCATTACGAAATCATCTTCCTGGTTCACCCGGACCAGAGCGAGCAAGTCGGCGGCATGGTTGAGCGTTACACCAAGCTGATCGAAGAAGATGGTGGCAAGATCCACCGCCTGGAAGACTGGGGCCGTCGTCAACTGGCCTACGCAATCAACAATGTTCACAAGGCTCACTACGTGATGCTGAACGTTGAGTGCTCCGGCAAGGCCCTGGCCGAGCTGGAAGACAACTTCCGCTACAACGATGCCGTGATCCGTAACCTGGTCATCCGTCGCGACGAAGCCGTCACCGGCCCGTCCGAGATGCTCAAGGCAGAAGAGAACCGCAGCGAGCGCCGTGAGCGTCGCGAACGTCCTGAGCATGCTGATGGCGCCGAAGGCGACGACAGCAATGACAGCGACAACAGCGATAACGCTGACGAGTAATCCACGGACCTTTTGAGGAGCCTATTACATGGCACGTTTCTTCCGTCGTCGTAAATTCTGCCGCTTCACTGCTGAAGACGTGAAAGAGATCGACTTCAAAGATCTCAACACCCTGAAAGCTTACGTATCCGAAACCGGCAAGATCGTTCCAAGCCGCATCACCGGTACCAAAGCTCGTTATCAGCGTCAGCTGGCCACCGCTATCAAGCGCGCCCGCTTCCTGGCCCTGCTGCCCTACACCGACAGCCACGGCCGCTGAGACCGGGTCGTCGACTAAGTAGCAAGGGATAGGCATGCGAGCGTTGGCAAGTTTCATCATGCGCGGTCGTGTGCAGGCCACCCTCGTGGTGGTCATCAGCGCGGTACTGCCGCTGCTGTTCTGGTTGAGTGCCGCCGCTGGGAGCCTGGTTCTCCTGCGGCGCGGGTTCAAGGACGCTTCATCGGTCATCGCCTGGGGCCTTCTGCCAGCGTTGATCATGGGGTTCTTCGGCGAACCGAGCACCTTGCTGGTGCTGCTGGGAACGCTGGGTCTGGCCGCCTTGTTGCGCGCTGGGCATTCGTGGACTCGGGTACTGCTGTCCAGTGTCGCGTTAGGCTTGCTATACAGCCTGATCCTGGATGCGGTGATGCGCGAGACCTTCGAGGTGCTGGCCAAGGCGCTTGAAAAAGCCCTGCCGCAGTTCGAGGGCCAACCGGTACTACCTGGTGAGCTGATCGGCCCTTTGCTGGTCGCTTCCAGTGCGGTAATGCTGCAGCTGTTCAGCCTGCTGGCTTTGATGCTGGCGCGGTATTGGCAGGCTGCGTTGTACAACCCCGGTGGTTTCGGGCGCGAGTTTCGCGAGCTGAGGCTGCCGCTGGTACCGATGCTGGTGCTGGTGTCATTGATGGTGTTGGGCCCGTTCATCGGGTCGCAGTTCATCGTCCTGGCCAGTGCGTCCAGTCTGGTGCTGCTGCTCGCTGCCATCGCCCTCATTCATGGGTTGGTGGCACAAGGGCGACTAGCTGGTTTCTGGCTGGTGGGGATGTACGTGACGCTGCCGCTGCTCATGCAGCTGATGTATCCGTTGCTCGTGGTTCTGGCCATTGTCGACAGCCTGATTGATTTTCGCGGTCGCAAGTCCCCTTCACAGGGTGACGACTCCGCGAACGGTGAAGGTTAAAAGTTAAGAGGTTTTACCAAATGGAACTGATCCTGCTGGAAAAAGTCGCCAACCTGGGCAACCTGGGCGACAAAGTAAACGTTAAGGCTGGTTACGGCCGTAACTTCCTGCTGCCATTCGGCAAGGCCACCGTTGCCAACGCCGCCAACCTGGCTGCGTTCGAAGAGCGCCGCGCCGAGCTGGAAAAAGCCGCAGCAGACAAGAAAGCTTCGGCTGAAAGCCGCGCTGCCCAACTGGCCGAGCTGGAAGTGACCATCACTGCCACCGCTGGCGACGAAGGCAAGCTGTTCGGTTCGATCGGCACCCACGACATCGCTGACGCCCTGACCGCCTCCGGCGTTGAAGTGGCCAAGGCTGAAGTTCGCCTGCCGAACGGCACTATCCGTCAGGTTGGCGAATACGACGTAGCCGTGCACCTGCACAGCGACGTTGAAGCCACCGTACGTGTGGTTGTCGTAGCTGCCTAAGCTGCCTTAATCGACTGGCCCCTCGTGGGTCAGGCGGTTAACATCGGGCACGGTCCTGTTTTGCGCAGGCCGTGCCCTTTGTCTTTTTCATCTTGCAGAATTTTTCGTGGCCATGAACGAGATCACCACCCCCGAACAACTCGACCTGCAAACCGCTGCCTTGAAGGTGCCGCCGCATTCCATCGAGGCCGAACAGGCCGTGCTCGGTGGCCTGATGCTGGACAACAACGCCTGGGAGCGAGTGCTGGACCAGGTGTCGGACGGCGATTTCTACCGGCATGACCATCGCCTGATCTTCCGCGCCATCCACAAGCTGGTGGACGCGAACCAGCCGTTCGACGTGGTCACCTTGCACGAACAGTTGGACAAGGAAGGTGTGTCTACCCAGGTGGGCGGCTTGGCGTATCTGGCCGAGCTGGCCAAGAACACCCCGTCGGTGGCCAACATCAAGGCCTACGCCGCGATCATCCGTGAGCGGGCCACGCTGCGACAGCTGATCAGCATCAGCACCGACATCGCCGATAACGCCTTCAACCCCCAGGGCCGTAACGCCGAAGAGATCCTTGACGACGCCGAACGGCAGATCTTCCAGATCGCCGAGGCGCGGCCGAAGACCGGTGGGCCGGTGGGGGTCAACGAACTGTTGACCATGGCCATCGATCGCATCGACACACTGTTCAACTCCGACAGCGATATCACGGGCGTGTCCACTGGCTTCACCGACCTGGATGAAAAAACCAGCGGCTTGCAGGCGGCAGACCTGATCATCGTCGCGGGCCGGCCGTCGATGGGCAAGACCACCTTCGCCATGAACCTGGTGGAAAACGCCGTGTTGCGCAGCGATAAGGTGGTGCTGGTGTTCTCCCTGGAGATGCCCGGTGAATCGCTGATCATGCGTATGCTGTCGTCGCTCGGGCGCATTGACCAGACCAAGGTGCGTTCCGGCCAACTGGACGACGACGACTGGCCGCGGCTGACTTCGGCGGTGAACCTGTTGAACGACCGCAAACTGTTCATCGATGACACTGCCGGCATCAGCCCCTCGGAAATGCGTGCGCGTACCCGCCGCTTGGCGCGAGAGCATGGCGAGATTGCCATGATCATGGTCGATTACCTCCAGTTGATGCAGATCCCGGGTTCGGCCGGTGACAACCGAACCAACGAGATTTCCGAGATCTCCCGCTCGCTCAAGGCGCTGGCCAAGGAATTCAACTGCCCGGTAATCGCCCTGTCACAGCTCAACCGCTCCCTCGAGCAGCGCCCCAACAAGCGCCCGGTCAACTCCGACTTGCGTGAATCGGGTGCGATCGAGCAGGACGCCGACGTGATCATGTTCGTTTACCGCGACGAGGTGTATCACCCGGAAACCGAACACAAGGGCGTGGCCGAGATCATCATCGGCAAGCAGCGTAACGGCCCCATCGGCTTCGTGCGCCTGGCGTTCATCGGCAAGTACACCCGTTTCGAGAATCTCGCGCCGGGCATGTATAACTTCGACGACGACGAATAAAACCATCTTGCTGGGCTGGCCCCTGTGGGAGCGGATCGTGGGAGCGGGCTTACCCCGCGATGGCGATGGTGAATTCCCCGATGTCAACGCGAGGCAAGCTCGCTCCCACAGTGATATTTGTTGGCACGCTTGAATCCGACCACCACCGTCGGATTTGGTCAAAATTTGTGCTATATTTCGCGCCCGCGATTTCCCTGCACTTTAAAACCGGTCACTGACATGCAAGCAGCCAAACCACTCTACGACTATCCCAAGTACTGGGCCGAATGCTTCGGGCCAGCGCCGTTCCTGCCGATGAGCAGGGAGGAGATGGATCAGCTCGGCTGGGATTCCTGCGACATCATCATCGTGACCGGTGACGCCTACGTCGACCACGCGTCGTTCGGCATGGCCATCATCGGTCGACTGCTCGAGGCCCAGGGCTTCCGGGTGGGCATCATCGCCCAGCCGAATTGGCAGTCGAAAGACGACTTCATGAAGCTCGGCGAGCCGAACCTGTTCTTCGGGGTCGCGGCGGGCAACATGGACTCGATGATCAACCGCTACACCGCGGACAAGAAAATTCGTTCCGACGACGCCTATACGCCTGGCGGCCTTGCCGGCAAGCGCCCGGACCGCGCCAGCCTGGTGTACAGCCAGCGCTGCAAGGAAGCCTACAAGCATGTGCCGATCGTGCTTGGTGGCATCGAGGCTTCGCTGCGCCGCATCGCCCACTACGACTACTGGCAGGATAAGGTCCGCCATTCGATCCTGGTCGACGCCAGCGCCGACATCCTGCTGTACGGCAACGCCGAACGAGCGATTGTCGAGGTTGCCCAGCGCCTGTCCCAGGGTGAAAGCATCGAGCACATCACCGATGTGCGCGGCACCGCGTTCATTCGTCGCGACACCCCGCAGGGCTGGTTCGAGATCGACTCCACCCGTATCGACCGCCCGGGCCGCGTCGACAAGATCATCAACCCGTACGTGAACACCCAGGACACCCAGGCCTGTGCCATCGAGCAGGCCAAGGGCGACCAGGAAGACCCGAACGAAGCCAAGGTGGTGCAGATCCTCGATAGCCCGAGCGTCACCCGCGAGAAGTCGGTGATCCGCCTGCCGTCGTTCGAGAAGGTGCGCAACGACCCGGTACTCTACGCCCATGCCAACCGCGTGCTGCACCTGGAGACCAACCCGGGCAACGCCCGCGCCCTGGTGCAGAAGCATGGCGACGTGGATGTGTGGTTCAACCCGCCACCCATTCCCATGACCACCGAGGAAATGGACTACGTGTTCGGCATGCCCTATGCGCGCATCCCGCACCCGGCGTATGGCAAGGAGCGCATCCCGGCGTACGAGATGATTCGCTTCTCGGTGAACATCATGCGTGGCTGCTTCGGTGGCTGCACCTTCTGCTCGATCACCGAGCACGAAGGCCGGATCATCCAGAACCGCTCGCACGAATCGATCCTGCACGAGATCGAGGAGATGCGCGACAAGGTACCCGGCTTCACCGGCGTGGTCTCCGACCTCGGCGGGCCGACCGCCAACATGTACCGCATCGCCTGCAAGAGCCATGACATCGAGAAGCACTGCCGCAAGCCGTCGTGCGTGTTCCCGGGCATCTGCGAGAACCTCAACACCGACCACAGCTCGCTGATCGAGCTGTACCGCAAGGCTCGCGCCCTGCCGGGGGTGAAGAAGATCCTGATCGCCTCGGGCTTGCGCTACGACCTGGCGGTGGAGTCGCCGGAGTACGTGCGTGAGCTGGTTACCCACCACGTCGGCGGTTACCTGAAGATTGCCCCGGAGCACACCGAGCGTGGCCCGCTGGACAAGATGATGAAGCCGGGCATCGGCACCTACGACCGCTTCAAGCGCATGTTCGAGAAGTTCTCGAAAGAGGCGGGCAAGGAGCAGTACCTGATCCCGTACTTCATCGCTGCCCACCCGGGCACCACCGACGAAGACATGATGAACCTGGCCCTGTGGCTCAAGGGCAACGGCTTCCGTGCCGACCAGGTGCAGGCGTTCTATCCGTCGCCGATGGCTTCGGCCACGGCCATGTACCACTCGGGCAAGAACCCGCTGCGCAAGGTCACCTACAAGAGCGAAGGGGTGGAGATCGTCAAGAGCGAGGAGCAGCGCCGCTTGCACAAGGCGTTCCTGCGCTATCACGATCCGAAGGGCTGGCCGATGCTGCGCGAAGCGCTGCAGCGCATGGGCCGCGCCGACCTGATCGGACCGGGCAAGCACCAGCTGATCCCGCTGCACCAGCCGGCGACCGACACTTACCAGAGTGCGCGGCGCAAGAACTCGACCCCGGCCGGCAGCCACAAGGTGGGCAAGGACCAGAAGATCCTCACCCAGCACACCGGCCTGCCGCCGCGCGCCAGCGATGGCAGCAAGCCGTGGGACAAGCGCGAGAAGGCCAAGGCCGAGGCGTTCGCCCGCAACCAGCAGGCGGCCAAGGAACGCAAGGAAGCGGCCAAGGGTGGCAAGGGCAAGAAGCCGCGCCAGCCGGTGATTCCGCGCTGATCATCAAAGGGGCTGCAAAGCAGCCCCTTCCTGGTCAATCAGGCTGTTTGTCGACCCACTTCGGCACCACGGGTGCAACGAAGCTGTCCATCCCGTCCAGCAACTCATCCGGCTGCTCCCCGAGCAACAGCATTGCCCGGTGCTGCGGCCGCACGAAGCCTTCCTCGACAATATGGTCGAGGAACCCGCCCAGCTTCGCGTAGAAACCATTCACATCCAGCAGCCCCAGCGGCTTGGCGTGATACCCCAGCTGCCCCCAGGTCCATACCTCGAACAGTTCCTCCAGCGTGCCCAGGCCACCTGGCAGGGCAATGAAGGCGTCGCTGAGTTCGGCCATGCGCGCCTTGCGCGCATGCATGCCGTCCACCACTTCAAGGCGGGTCAGGCCCTTGTGGCCGATTTCGGCGTTCATCAGGCTTTGCGGGATGATGCCGACGACTTCACCTCCGGCAGCCATGGCGGCATCGGCAACGGTGCCCATCAGGCCGACCGCGCCGCCGCCATAGACCAGCGTCAGGCCACGGCGGGCGATGGCCTGGCCGAGGGCGACGGCGGCTTCACGGTAGGCAGGGTTGGCACCGATGCTGGCGCCACAGAAGACACAAACGGAACGTACAGGCATTGCTTATCTCCCTTTACATGCGCGCACAGGGTAAGGCGCATGCCTGTCGGTTCCAAGGGGATCATTCGGGACGCGCGAACTCGCAGACCGCTGAACCGGCGGTACCGCAGGCGTAGGCTGCCAGCAGGCTGCGCATCATGTTGCTCAATGTCATGACATTTGCTCCTGATTGAGAGGTTGTCTCATCGTCCATTAAGAAGGCATGATGTGCACTTTGATTGGTTGTATACAATCCATTGAACAAATCTACTGGCTGGCGACTTGACACCCCTTGACCCATATCAGGTACGGGCGTCCTGTATTCAGGCAGTCTCGCAATTGATAAAACCCTGCCAAGGAGATTCATGATGTTTGCGAAAGCTGTAGCGGTATCCCTGCTGACCCTCGCCAGCGCCTCCGTCTTCGCTGCTGACAAGTGCTCGGTGACTGTCGACTCGACTGACCAGATGTCCTTCAATACCAAGGAAATCACCGTCGACAAGAGCTGCAAGGAGTTCACCGTAAAACTGACCCACTCCGGCAGCCTGCCGAAGAACGTCATGGGGCATAACCTGGTGATCAGCAAGACCGCCGACATGCAAGGCATCGCCACCGAAGGCATGTCGCAAGGCCTGGACAAGGACTACATCAAGGCCGACAACGCCGCGATCATCGCCCACACCAAGATGATCGGCGCTCCTGAGAAAGAAACCGAAGTGAAGTTCGATGCCACCAAACTGGAAGCTGGCGGCGACTACAGCTTCTTCTGCACCTTCCCGGGCCACATCTCGATGATGAAGGGCAAGGTCGTCGTCAAGTAATCAAAACCTGACGCAATACCCTGTGGGAGCGGCCTTGCACCGCGATGGCGATGGTGAATCCACCACGTCATCGCAGGGCAAGGCCGCTCCCACAGTTGTTTCTAAGCCTGATCAAGGGGCGAACGGCAGCTCGCGCTTGTGCTGGGTCTTGCGGTAGGTAGCGACGATGATGTCGAACGCCTCCTGGCTCACCGGCTCACCGTGCAGGAAGGCGTCGATCTGCTGGTAGGTCACGCCGTGGGACGCTTCGTCCGGCTTGCCCGGTTCAAGGTCTTCCAGGTCTGCGGTCGGTACTTTCTCCACCAGCGATTCCGGCGCGCCAAAGCTGCGCGCAATGGCCCGCACCTGGTTTTTCACCAGCCCGCTCAGCGGTGCCAGGTCGCAGGCACCATCACCAAACTTGGTGAAGAAGCCCATTACCGCTTCGGCCGCATGGTCCGTGCCGATCACCAGGCCGGCACGGGCGCCGGCGACGGTGTATTGGGCGACCATGCGCGTGCGCGCCTTGACGTTGCCGACGACGAAGTCGACCAGGGTCGGCGAGCCGTTTTTCAGTTCCTCGACCTCCGCCGCCAAGGCCTTTACGGCTGGGGCGATGTCGATGGTGTGAACCTCGTCGGCCTTGATCACCTCCAGGCAGGCCTGGGCGTCGTGCTCGTCGTGCTGCACGTGGTACGGCAGGCGCACGGCGATGAAGGTATAGGCCTTGTCGCCGGTCTCGGCGCGCAGTTCGTTGATGGCGCGCTGGGCGAGCAGGGCGGCGGTCAGCGAGTCGACACCGCCACTGATGCCCAGTACCAGGGTCTTGAGCCGGGCATTGGCCAGGCAGTCCTTGATGAACGCCACGCGCCGGGCTACTTCCTGCTCGAGGGCGGCGGCATCGGCGAACGGCGGCTGCACCTTGAGCGCCTGGGCAATCTCTTGCTGAACGGCTTGCATGGGTTACTCCTTGCTGGGGACTTTGAATACATGGCGCATGTAGGCGACGAAGTTTTCGTCGCGGCACTGGGTCTTGGCGGCTTCGTCGGAGATCTTTGCCACCGGCGAGCCGTTGCAGTCGGTCATTTTAAGCACGATGCTCATGGGCGCCACGCCGGGAATGTCACAGGTCAGGTTGGTGCCGATGCCGAAGCTGACATTGATGCGCCCACGCAGGGCCCGGAAGATCTCCAGCGAGCGGGTCAGGTTCAGGCCATCGGAGAACACCAGGGTCTTGGTCATCGGGTCGATACCTAGCTTCTGGTAATGGGCGATGGCCTTTTCCGCCCAGGCCACCGGCTCGCCTGAGTCATGGCGCAGGCCATCGAACAGCTTGGCGAAGTACAGGTCGAAATCCTTCAGGAAGGCATCCATGGTGATGCAATCGGTCAAGGCGATGCCGAGCAGTCCGCGGTATTCGCGCACCCAGCAGTCCAGGGCGGCGATCTGGCTGTCGATCAGTCGTGGGCCGAGCTGCTGGTGGGCCATGATCCATTCATGGGCCATGGTGCCCAGGGGCTTGATATCCAGTTTCCATGCCAGGTCGACGTTGCTGGTGCCGACGAAGCGGCCCGGGAACTCATCGCGCAGCACCCGTACCACGTCTTCCTGCACGCGGCTGGAGAAGCGCCGGCGGGTGCCGAAGTCGGCTACCTGCAGTTCGGCCAGTTCGTCGTCGCTGGCGTGGGCGCGCAGCCAGTCGAACTTGCGATATAGCTGGTCGCGGGCTTCGGCCAGGCGCATGCGCGGATGCAGGTGGCGGTTGCGCACTTCGCTGATGATGGCCAGCAGCGGCACTTCGAACAGGATCACATGCAGCCATGGGCCTTTCAGGCGGAGAAACAGTTGGTCGTTCTCGATGCCGATGCGCACATAGCGCAGGTTGAAGCGGAACAGGCGCAGGAAACGCAGGAAGTCCGGCTTGAGGAAGCTGATGCGCTCGAGGAAGGCCAGTTGGCCGTCATCCAGGGTCAGCTCGCTGAGCAGCTCGAGCTGGTTGCGGATCTCGCCCAGGTAGGGGCGCAGGTCCTCGCCGTTGCGGCAGCGAAACTCCCATTCGACATCGGCGTCCGGGTAGTTGTGCAGGACGCCCTGCATCATCGTGAGCTTGTAGAAGTCGGTGTCGAGCAGGTTGTGCACGATGCGCTCGGCGAATGCGCTCTCGCTCATCAGGGGGAAGCTCCAAGGGGGGCAATGGCGACCATTGTGCCAGATCGCGGGGCAAGCCCGCTGCCACGCCGCCCGCGATATTGGACTCTGCAGGTAATTTTGCGTGCGCCAGCTAGCCTTCAAACAGTGCTCCCTGTAGCAGTCGCGCACCAGTGGTGTGCAGTTCGGTGACGTCCGCTGTTACAGCGCGGTTGCACGTTAACACTTGCGAGGGTTGCAATGATGGCAGGCGCTGGTTGCTCCTTGTCTAGGCGTGTTGGTGTCACTTGTCGTGCGGCAGACGGTTGCACGCTCAGTAAAGAAAAGGCCGCCGGTCGCCTCTGTCCACCCCTTGTCGTGTGTTTTCCCGGAAGACAAAACCACTGGCACGGCCCTTGCTCGGAGCACAGGGCTGAGAAGTTGTAGTGCCAACCAAAAAAATATTCTAGGAGCACCACCTCATGTCGCAGACGTTTTACAAGAAAGGTTTCCTGGCACTGGCGGTAGCCACCGCACTGGGTGTTTCTTCGTATGTTCAGGCCGACATCAAGATCGGCGTCGCGGGCCCGATGACCGGAGCCAACGCAGCGTTTGGCGAGCAGTACATGAAAGGTGCGCAGGCCGCGGCCGACGTGATCAACAAGGCTGGCGGCGTCAACGGCGAGCAGATCGTCCTGGTCAAGGGCGATGACGCTTGTGAACCGAAACAGGCCGTGGCCGTGGCCAACCGCCTGGTCGACCAGGACAAGGTGGCGGGCGTGGTCGGTCACTTCTGTTCCTCCAATACCATCCCCGCTTCCGAGGTTTACGACGAGGCCGGTGTGATCGCCATCACTCCCGGCTCCACCAACCCGCAGGTGACCGAGCGCGGCCTGTCCGCGATGTTCCGCATGTGCGGCCGTGACGACCAGCAGGGCATCGTCGCCGGCAACTACATTGTCGATGTGCTCAAGGGCAAGAAGGTGGTGGTGCTGCACGACAAGGACACCTATGGCCAAGGCCTGGCCGACGCGACCAAGGCGCAGCTTGAAAAGCGTGGCGTCAAACCCGTGCTGTACGAAGGCCTGACCCGTGGTGAGAAAGATTTCAGTGCCGTGGTCACCAAGATCCGTTCCGCGGGTGCCGACGTTGTCTACTTCGGCGGCCTGCACCCGGAGGCCGGCCCGCTGGTGCGCCAGCTGCGCGAGCAGGGGCTGAAAGACGTCAAGTTCATGTCCGATGACGGCATCGTCACCGACGAACTGGTCACCACCGCCGGTGGCGCGCAGTACGTCGAAGGCGTGTACATGACCTTCGGCGCCGACCCGCGCCTGCTGCCCGACAGCAAGGCGGTGGTCGAGGAGTTCCGCAAGAACGGCACCGAGCCTGAAGGCTACACCCTGTATGCCTACGCCTCGGTCCAGGCCCTGGCCGCCGCGTTCAACGGCGCCAAGTCGAACAAGGGCGAGGACGCCGCCAAGTGGCTCAAGGCCAACCCGGTCAAGACCGTCATGGGCGAGAAGAAGTGGGACCAGAAGGGCGACCTGACCGTCTCCGACTACGTGGTCTACCAGTGGGATGCCAAAGGCAAGTACCACCAGCTGGAAAAACAACAATAACAATGGCTGACGGCCCGGGCGCGCACTGCCCCGGGCCATAGCCCCGCGGTACCTGTCTTTGTCAGTAGATGTGCACAGTTCTGCGCTGCGAGGGCCGCTGCATCCGGGCCCTGCGTGGTCGGCGCTCGTGCAATCTCAATCAGGTGAGATTGCGTTATGGATGGTATTTTCCTGCAGCAACTGGTCAACGGCCTGACCCTCGGGTCGGTCTACGGCCTGATCGCCATCGGCTACACAATGGTCTATGGCATCATCGGCATGATCAACTTCGCGCACGGCGAGGTGTACATGATCTCCGCGTACCTCGCGGCGATCAGCCTGGCATTGCTGGCCTACTTCGGTATCGAGTCGTTTCCGCTGCTGATGCTGGGCACCCTGTTGTTCACCATCGTCGTCACTGGCGTCTATGGCTTCACCATCGAACGCATCGCCTACAAACCCCTGCGCAACTCCACCCGCCTGGCGCCCTTGATCAGCGCCATCGGCATTTCGCTGATCCTGCAGAACTACGCGCAGATCAGCCAGGGCGCCCGCCAGCAAGGCGTGCCGACCCTGCTCGAAGGCGCCATGCGCGTCGAAGTGGGCACCGGCTTCGTGCAGCTCACCTACACCAAGATCTTTATCCTGGTGGCCGCTTTCGTCGGCATGGGCCTGCTCACCTACGTGATCAAGTACACCAAGCTCGGGCGCATGTGCCGGGCCACGCAACAAGACCGCAAGATGGCCTCGATCCTGGGCATCAACACCGACCGGGTGATCTCCTACGTGTTCGTCATCGGCGCTGTGATGGCTGCGCTGGCGGGCGTGCTGATCACCATGAACTACGGCACCTTTGACTTCTACGCCGGCTTCATCATCGGCATCAAGGCCTTCACCGCCGCGGTGCTCGGCGGCATCGGCTCGCTGCCGGGAGCCATGCTTGGCGGGATCATCCTGGGGATTTCCGAATCGTTGTTCTCCGGCCTGATCAACTCCGACTACAAGGACGTGTTCAGCTTCTCGCTGCTGGTGATGATCCTCATCTTCCGTCCCCAAGGCCTGCTGGGTCGCCCGCTCGTGGCTAAGGTGTGAAACATGTCCGTTGCCAATACTGCCTCTGCTTCGCAAACCAAGGGTTTCGACCTTAAACGCAGCCTGCTGGAGACCATCGTCGCCGGCTTGCTGGCCCTTATCGTCTTCGGCCCCGTCGTCGGCGTGGTGCTCGATGGCTACACGTTCAACGCCGAACCCGCCCGCGTCGCCTGGCTGGTCGGCGGCGTGATGATCGGGCGTTTCATCCTCAGCCTGTTCCTGCAGACGCCGACCGGCCAACGCATGCTCCAGGGCTTCGACAGCGGTGGCTCGGGCGTGCATGTGCTGGCGCCGAACTACAAGTCGCGCCTGCGCTACATCATCCCGGCGCTGATCGTCATCGCCATCGTGTTCCCGATCTTCGCCAACAAGTACCTGCTGACCGTGGTCATCCTCGGCCTGATCTACGTGCTGCTGGGGCTGGGCCTGAACATCGTGGTCGGCCTGGCCGGCCTGCTCGACCTGGGTTATGTGGCGTTCTACGCCATCGGTGCCTACGGCCTGGCGCTGGGCTATCAATACCTGGGCCTGGGCTTCTGGAGCGTGCTGCCACTGGCGGCCATTGCCGCGGCGCTGGCGGGGTGCATCCTCGGCTTCCCGGTGTTGCGCATGCATGGCGACTACCTGGCCATCGTCACCCTCGGCTTCGGCGAGATCATCCGCCTGGTGCTGAACAACTGGCTGTCGTTCACCGGCGGCCCCAACGGCATGCCGGCGCCGTCGCCGACGTTCCTGGGCCTGGAGTTCGGCCGGCGGGCCAAGGACGGCGGGGTGCCGATCCACGAGTTCTTCGGCTTCGAATACAACGCCAACCTCAAGTTCGTGTTCATCTACGCGGTGCTGTTCCTGGTGGTGCTGGCGGTGCTGTACATCAAGCACCGGCTGACCCGCATGCCGGTGGGCCGCGCCTGGGAAGCCTTGCGCGAGGACGAGATCGCCTGCCGCTCGATGGGCCTGAACCACGTACTGGTCAAGCTTTCCGCGTTCACCCTCGGCGCGTCCACCGCAGGCCTTGCCGGGGTGTTCTTCGCCACCTACCAGGGCTTCGTCAACCCATCGTCGTTCACCTTCTTCGAGTCCGCGCTGATCCTGGCCATCGTCGTGCTCGGCGGCATGGGCTCGACCGTGGGCGTGGTGATCGCGGCGTTCGTGCTGACCGTGGCGCCGGAGCTGCTGCGCAGCTTCTCCGAGTACCGGGTGCTGCTGTTCGGCGTGCTGATGGTGCTGATGATGATCTGGCGACCGCGGGGGCTGATCCGCATCAGCCGTACCGGCGTGGTCCCGCGTAAAGGAGTGGCGCCATGAGCGACGAAGTCATTCTGTCTGTAGATAACCTGATGATGCAGTTCGGTGGGATCAAGGCGCTCAGCGATGTCAGCCTGCAGGTCAAACGCAACCAGATCTTCGCCCTGATCGGCCCCAATGGCGCTGGCAAGACCACGGTGTTCAACTGCCTCACGGGCTTCTACAAGGCCACCGGCGGGCGGATCGAACTGAACGTGCGCGGCAGCCATACCAACGTCATCCAACTGCTCGGCGAGCGCTTCCGGGCGGCGGACTTCGTTTCGCCGGCACGCTTTGCCAACCGCCTGTACTACAAGATGTTCGGTGGCACCCACCTGGTCAACCGTGCCGGCCTGGCGCGCACCTTCCAGAACATCCGCCTGTTCAAGGAAATGTCGGTGGTTGAGAACCTGCTGGTGGCCCAGCACATGTGGGTCAACCGCAACCTCCTGGCCGGGGTGCTCAATACCCCGGGCTACCGCAAGGCCGAGAGCGATGCCCTCGACCATGCGTTCTACTGGCTGGAGGTGGTCGACCTGGTGGACTGCGCCAACCGCCTGGCCGGCGAGCTGTCCTACGGCCAGCAGCGTCGCCTGGAGATTGCCCGGGCGATGTGCACGCGGCCGAAGATCATCTGCCTGGACGAACCGGCTGCCGGCCTCAACCCCCAGGAAACCGAAGCGCTGAGCCGCATGATCCGTGTGCTGCGCGACGAGCATGACATCACCGTGGTGCTGATCGAGCACGACATGGGCATGGTCATGAGCATCTCCGACCACATCGTCGTGCTCGACCACGGCAACGTGATCGCCGAAGGATCACCGCAGGATATCCGCCACAACCCGACGGTGATTGCCGCCTACCTGGGTGCCGACGAAGAGGAACTGACATGAGCGCGCCCATTCTCGAGCTGAAGGACCTGGATGTGTTCTATGGGCCGATCCAGGCCCTGAAGAAGGTCTCGATGCACATCAACGAAGGCGAGACGGTCAGCCTGATCGGCGCCAACGGCGCGGGCAAGTCCACGCTGTTGATGTCGATCTTCGGCCAGCCGCGCGCGGCATCCGGGCAGATCGTCTATCGCGGTACCGACATCACCCGCAAGTCGTCGCACTACATCGCGTCCAATGGCATCGCCCAGTCCCCGGAGGGGCGTCGCGTGTTCCCCGACATGACCGTCGAGGAAAACCTGATGATGGGCACCATCCCGATCGGCGACAAGCATGCAGATCAGGACATGCAGCGCATGTACGAGCTGTTTCCGCGGCTCAAGGAACGGCGCAACCAGCGGGCCATGACCATGTCCGGGGGGGAGCAGCAGATGCTGGCGATTGCCCGGGCGCTGATGAGCCGGCCCAAGCTGCTGCTGCTCGATGAGCCGTCGCTGGGCCTGGCGCCGATCGTGGTCAAGCAGATCTTCTCGACCCTGCGCGAGCTGGCGCAGACTGGGATGACCATCTTCCTGGTCGAGCAGAATGCCAACCATGCGTTGAAGCTGTCGGACAGGGCCTATGTGATGGTCAACGGGCAGATCCGCATGACCGGGACGGGACAGGAGCTGTTGGTCAACGAGGAGGTGCGTAACGCCTACCTGGGCGGGCACTGAAGTAAATCGCGGGGCAAGTCGGTGCGGCAACCCGACTTGCCCCGCTATGCGTTTTATGCCTTTCAGCACATGTGGACAACTTGTCGCATATCTTTCTCGAAGCACTCCACAACTCCCACCCAAGCCATTGTTTCCACAGCTGGAAAACTTTCCACGGATTATGTGGAACCGCCTGTGGAAAACATGGTGGCACCTTGCTCAAGCCCTTGTGTAGCAACGCTTCCAAGGATCTGTTCGTTTTTTGATCAGGTCTTGCTTGTGCATGATCTATCGAGGGTTTTTAGCAGTAGCGCGGTTCATCCACAGTTGTTCGGATTCTGTGGATAAGTCTGTGAAAAAACTTTGGACAGACCGCCGCAGACGGCAGGCTGAAAGCGTTGCGCCATCACGGGCAGATGTCCACAGCAGGCAAAGGTTCCCTGGAGCCGACGAGTTGCCCCCAATCTGTGGGGAAAGCCTTGTGGATAAGATGCGCATAGCCTGACGAAAGCCCGCAATCACGGGGCTTTTCAGCGTCTGTACGTTTTTTGACCAGTCGCTGAAACGGTTGTCGACAACGCTTGCGCCGGGCATGCTGCAAGCCCCGCCGAGTACACCCAAGGATAAGAGCATGACATCAACAGTATTCATCACTGGCGCGACCTCCGGTTTCGGTGAAGCCACCGCCCGCCGTTTCGCCGATGCCGGCTGGAAGCTGGTGCTCACCGGTCGCCGCAAGGAGCGCCTGGATGCGCTGTGCCAAGAACTTTCGGCAAAGACCGAGGTGCATGGGCTGGTGGTCGATGTGCGTGATCGCCAGGCCATGGAGGCCGCCATCGCCACCCTGCCGCCGAGCTTCGACAAGCTCCAGGGCCTGGTCAACAATGCCGGCCTGGCATTGGGTGTGGATGCGGCGCAGAACTGCAGCCTGGACGACTGGGAAACCATGGTCGACACCAACATCAAGGGCCTGATGTACACCACCCGCCTGTTGCTGCCGCGCCTGATCGCCCACGGGCGCGGCGCGTCGATCCTCAATGTCGGTTCGGTCGCGGGTAACTACCCGTACCCGGGCGCGAATGTGTATGGCGGCACCAAGGCTTTCGTCGGCCAGTTCTCGCTGAGCCTGCGCTGCGACCTGCGCGGCACTGGCGTGCGGGTCAGCAACATCGAGCCGGGACTGTGCGAAAGCGAGTTCTCGCTGGTGCGTTTCGGCGGCGACCAGGCAAAGTACGACGCTACCTACGCCGGTGCCGAGCCGATCCAGCCGCAGGACATCGCCGAGACCATCTTCTGGATCCTCAACCAGCCGGCGCATATCAACATCAATAGCCTTGAGCTGATGCCGGTTAGCCAGGACTGGGCAGGGTTCTCGATCGACCGGTCGGCTAAAGGTTGATTCGCTGATGATCGCGGGGCAAGTCGCATCGGCGCACCGCCCCGCGATAGCGTCAGGTCAGGCGCTGCAGACCTTCGAGGCAAGTCGCCAAATGATAGGGCGTGGTCGACGGCATGTCATGGCGGCTCACCGCCCCCTCGCCATCGCGGCACTCATGCCAGCCGCCTTCATGCAGGAAGCGTGACTCCAGCGCCGTGAGTTGCTCAAGCAGCCGCGCCTCGCTTCCCGGCCGCAGGGCCAGTGCCCGCAGGTACTCCGCCTGGGCCCAGATACGCTGTGTCGCGTCGATCACCTTGCCGTCCACATCCAGCGTCGCCAGCACCGCAGCATCCTTTACGCCGCACTGTTCGGCGAAGTCGAAGGCCCGCTCGATGGAGGCATGCAGCGCAGTACCGCGCAGCAACCCGGAAGTGTCGAGCAGGTAGAACCATTCGAACTGGTGGCCCGGCTCAAACCAGTTATCCACAGCCCCGCGCGGCTTCTCCAGCATCAGACCATGGGCCGGTTCGACGAACTGCGCCTGCAGCGCTTCGCACAACTGCAGCAGCGATTGGCGAACGTCGTCGTCCTCACGTACGGCCAGCACCTGCAGGAAGGCCTCGGCCAAGTGCATCTGCGGGTTCTGCAGCGGGCCGCTGCCCAGGTCTGACCAATCCTCACCCAGGCTGGCCTCGTACAGGCCATCGTCGCGGGCGAACTGCTCGTGGATCACTTCGAGGGCGCCATTGAGCGTGGCCTCCACCAGCCCTTCGCCGACCTTGCCCAGGTAATGGGCGCAAGCGAAGACGATGAAGGCGTGGGTGTAGAGGTCCTTGCGCCGGTCCAGCGGCCTGCCCTGGGAGTCGATGCTGTAGAACCAACCGCCGTGTTCGGCGTCATGGAAGTGCTTCTGCAACGAACGGAACAATGCCGCGGCGCGTTCGGCGGCGCCAGGTTGTTCGATGCGGTTGCTGAACAGGTACAGCTGGCGGGCGCAGGCCATGGCCCGGTAGCGTTGCACTGGCAGTGGCCGGTGCTGGGTGTCCAAAGCTTCGTACGGTAGGGCCATGTCGGCGTTCCAGCCCGGGCCTTGCCACAGCGGCACGATGCGCTCGGCGAAGTGCTGTTGGAAACGGGTCAGTGCGGGGCGGGGGTCGGACATGGTGGCGCTCGTGGACGGTCGGGCAGGGCGCCATGGTAGCAGAAGTGGCCATCGGTTCGTGGGAACGGGCAGCGTGGGAGGGGGGGGGGGGGGGGGGGGGTGGGGGGGGGGCGGGTGCGCCCCCCCCCCGCTCGGGGGGGGGGGGGGGGGGCCCGCCCCCCCCCCCCCCCCCCCCCCCCCCCCCCCCGCTCCCATGATCCTGTTTGGGCAAAAGCGTCAGGCTGGATTGCCCAGCCCCTGCCAATGCCGAGCGCCGACAAAAATGAAGCGCAGTTGCTGGGTGATCTTTTCCTGTGCCGTCAGTGCCTGTGCATGGCCCGGTTCGGGGCTGTCGATCAGCTCGGGCAGGGTGGCGAACACGGTCTTGACCACCAGGTCGGCCATCACCGCCAGGGCGGCGCCGTCCAGGTGCCGCCAGCGCGGCATGCGCGCAAGGTCGGTGGCCAGGTCGGTGCTGATGTCCTGGCGCAGGCGGGCGATGGCCTGGCGCACCGGTTGCGAGCCGCCGTACTGCTCGCGGGCGAGGAACAGGAACTGCGCGCGGTGGGCGGCGACCACGTCGAGGAAGATGCGCACCGAGGCATCGGTGATGCCACCCAGTTCGAATTCGTTATGGCGCACCAGGCGGATGGTCTGGCGGAAGGTGGTGTCCACCTCGGCGACCAGGGCCAGGCCCAGGGCATCCATGTCAGGGAAGTGGCGGTAGAAGCCGGTGGGCACGATGCCGGCGGCCTTGGCCACCTCGCGCAGGCTGATGCTGCCGAAACCCCGGCCGCTCTCCATGAGCAGGCAGGCGGCATCCAGCAGGGCCTGGCGGGTTTGTAGCTTCTGTTCGGCGCGCGGCAGCATGGGGCAGGCTTCTATGACGGTACGGCTGGGCATTCTGGATAGAAAAACGAAGCCCGGTCAATGGACCGGGCTTGGAGGGGAGCAGCTACCGCACGGAGGGTTGTTGTTTTCGGCCATGGCGATCAGCTCACACGGCTGAGTTCGACCAGGCGATCCGAGCCACCCTCGGCTACACGGTTGTTGCGTTCGTTGAGGCGATCGGAGCCACCTTCGGCGACGCGGTCGTTGCGTTCGATCAGGCGATCGGAGCCACCTTCGGCGACACGGTCATTGCGTTCGATCAGGCGATCAGAGCCACCCTCGGCGACACGGTCGTTGCGTTCGATCAGGCGATCCGAACCACCCTCGGCGACACGGTCATTGCGTTCGATCAGGCGATCAGAGCCACCTTCGGCAACACGGTTGTTACGTTCGAGCAGGCGTTCGGCACCGCCTTCGGCCACGCGGCCTGCACGTTCCTGCAGGCGCTCGGCGCCACCTTCTGCCAGGGTGTTCAGCGGTTGGCTGACGGTGATGGTGCTGGAGCGCGACTCGGCGCTCAGGTGCTGGTCTTCGGCTGGCAGGGCGAAGGCGTTGGCAGCAAGTACGGACAGGGTCAGGCTCAGCAGCAGATGGCGTTTCATGATTCGGTGCTCCTCTGGGGGGCTGGAAAGTGGGTACGGAGCCAATGCTACGCCCGGTAACTCCAGAGAAAAGTTCATCAGGATAATGGTAACAATCGACGGCATTGATACTGTGCGCGGAGCGCTCTGGCTCAATGTTTTCGGCGATGCGCCGAGCATTGAGGCAAGTCGACTCCCCGGTAACACTGCCACGCTCCGTAGACCAAAAGCTGAGAAAATCGTCAGGAAAATCTTGGTTATCATGCTGCGCGGATTAAACCCGGCGGGTTTTCATCAGTCCGACATAATGAGTGCCATCGTCGCGCCGCCTTCCAAGCAGTCAGGAGAATCACGCAATGACGCGCCCTGCCAGAATCATCGTCTGGACCTTCGCCACCCTGGCCACCCTGTTGGCAATCCTGGTGGTGGTGATCGCCACCTTCGACTGGAACCGCGTCAAGCCGCTGCTCAACGAGAAAGTCTCCGAAGCCCTGCACCGGCCTTTCGCGATCAACGGCAACCTCGCCGTGCACTGGCGCACCGAACCCGAGGAGGGTGGCTGGCGTGCCTTCGTGCCCTGGCCGCACTTCACCGCCGAAGACCTCACCCTGGGCAACCCCGAATGGCTCAAGGAGCCGCGCATGGTGGGCCTGGAGCGAGTGGATTTTCGCCTGGCGCCGCTGCCGCTGATCGTCCAGCGCATCAGCATCCCGCGCATCGACCTGGTCAAGCCCAGTGCCAGCCTCACCCGCCTGGCCGATGGCCGGGCCAACTGGGTGTTCGACTTCGGGCCCAAGGATGAGCACGAGGAGCCGTCGAAGTGGGTGCTGGACATCGGCGCGATCGGCTTCGACCAGGGCAATGTCAGCTTCGACGACCAGACCCTGAAAACCAGCATGAAAGTGCAGGTTGATCCGCTGGGCAAGCCGATCCCGTTCAGCGATATCGTCGGCAAGGCCCGCGCCGAGAAAGCCGGCAATGCCCAGGACTATGCCTTCGGCTTCAAGGCCCAGGGGCGCTACAAGGGCCAGGCGGTTGCCGGCACCGGCAAGATCGGCGGCCTGCTGGCGCTGCAGGATGCCAGCCAGCCATTCCCGCTGCAGGCCGACGTGCGCATCGGCGATACCCACGTCGCCCTTGCCGGTACCCTGACCGACCCCCGCAACCTGGGCGCCCTCGACCTGCGCCTGAAGCTCTCCGGCAGCAGCCTGGGCAACCTCTACCCGCTGACCGGCGTGACCCTGCCAGACACGCCACCCTACGCCACCGACGGCCACCTGAGCGCCAACCTGCATGCCGCCGAGGGCGCGCATTTCCGCTATGAAGGCTTCAACGGCAAGATCGGCGACAGTGATATCCACGGCGACCTGGCCTTCGTCGCCAGCCAGCCCCGGCCGAAACTGTCCGGCAACCTGGTCTCCAACCAACTGCTGTTCAAGGACCTGGCACCGCTGATCGGCGCCGATTCGAACGCCGATCAGAAGGCCCGGGGCGGCGCCAGCAAGCAGCCGGCCAACAAGGTGTTGCCGGTAGAGGAGTTCCGCACCGAGCGCTGGCGGGCGATGGATGCCGATGTGACCTTCGCCGGCAAGCGCATCGTGCACAGCGAGAAACTGCCGTTCAATGACCTATCTGCCCATGTGATTCTCGAGGACGGCCTGCTGCGCCTGGAACCGCTGCGCTTTGGCGTGGCCGGGGGCAACCTCGATTCCAACATCCGCCTGGACGGGCGCAGCACGCCGCTGCAGGGGCGTGCCCAGCTCACCGCCCGGGGCTTCAAGCTCAAGCAATTGTTCCCCAGCTTCGCGCCCATGCAGACCAGCTTCGGCGAGCTCAACGGCGACGCCGATATCAGTGGCAGGGGCAACTCGGTGGCGGCGCTGCTCGGTACTTCCAACGGCGACCTGCGCCTGCTGATCAACGATGGCGCCATCAGCCGCAGCCTGATGGAGATCGCTGGGCTCAACGTGGGCAACTACGTGATCGGCAAGCTGTTTGGCGATGAGGAAGTGAAGATCAACTGTGCCGCAGCCGATGTCGGCATCAAGGAGGGCCTGGCGACCACCCGCCTGTTCGTCTTCGATACCGAGAACGCGATCATCTACATCGACGGCACGGCCAATTTCGCCAGCGAGCAACTGGACCTGAAGATCACCCCGGAATCGAAAGGGCTGCGGCTGTTCTCGCTGCGGTCGCCATTGTACGTGCGCGGGCCGTTCGCCAAGCCCAGTGCCGGTGTGCAGGCAGTGCCGCTGGCGCTGCGTGGCGCGGGGATGGTGGCGTTGGGGGTGGTGGCGGGGCCTGCGGCGGGGCTGCTGGCGCTGATCGCGCCGAGCAGCGGGGATGTGCCCAACCAGTGCACGCCGTTGTTGCAGCAGATGCGCGCCGGCAAGGCGCCGGCGGCGGTGAAGGCCAAGAAGTAGGGGCGCTGCGCGCCCCCAATATTTACAACCCCTGCAACAGATCCGACATATCGTCGGCGTGCTCTTCTTCCTGGGCCAGGATGTCTTCGAAGATGCGCCGAGTGGTCGGGTCTTTATCACCGATGTACTGGATGATCTCGCGGTAGCTGTCGATGGCGATCCGTTCGGCCACCAGGTCCTCCAGCACCATCTCCTTCAATGAACTGCCCGCCACGTACTGGGCATGGGAATTCTTGGTCAGGTTGTCGGGGTTGAAGTCTGGCTCGCCGCCCAATTGCACGATGCGCTCGGCCAGCTTGTCGGCATGCTCGGCTTCCTGGGTGGCGTGCTCGAGGAACTCCGTGGCGGCGACGCTGGCCTTGATACCGCTGGCCATGAAGTAGTGACGCTTGTAGCGCAGCACGCAGACCAGCTCGGTGGCCAGCGACTCGTTGAGCAGGCGCAGGATCTTCTCGCGATCGGCGTGGTAACCCTCGGTCACCGCGCCTTGCTCGACATGCTGACGGGCACGTTCGCGCAGGGTTTTCACATCGGTCAGTTCAACGCTCATGTTCATCTCCGAAAGGATCAGGGTAGTCATGGGGTGTCATGCGCCGTGGACGGCGTCGCTGTCTTCCTGGCGTTGCTTGCAGGTCTTGAAGCCCTTGGCGTCGACATGGCCGGTGGCGTCGAAGCGCACGTAATAGGGCTGTTGCTGGCCATCGCGGTTGAGGATGTAGTCGTTGCAGGTGCCGCCGTGGGGCAGGTCGCTGACATTCGAAGGGCTGCCGCCGATGGCGATGACCTTCTGCATGGTCATGCCGTGCTCCACCTGCTTGACCAGCGGCTCGTCGCGGTAGGTGACGTAGTCCACCGGGTTTTCCGGGCGGCTGCCGCAGGCGGCGAGGGTGGCGCTTGCCAGAAGGATGGCCAGGGTCTGCTTGTACATGGTCCCGCTCCTTGCTCAGGGTCTGTTCTGCTTGGAACCGCGCAGCACGCCGGGAGTTCGATTGCGAATGACACAGGGCGCGCTGTAGTGTGGGCCGGTCGTCCATGGAAGAGGGCAGGGTGATGAGTCAGGAACTGGCCACGCGTTATCCACTGGTGCTGGTGCCGGGCATGCTCGGTTTCGTGCGGGCGCTGCTGTATCCCTACTGGTTCGGCATTGTCCCGGCGTTGCGCCGGGGCGGCGCGCAGGTGTATCCGGTGCAGGTGTCGCCGCTGCATTCCAGCGAGGTGCGCGGCGAGCAACTGTTGATCATCATCGAGGACATCTGCCGGCGAACGGGGGCCGAGAAGGTCAACCTGATTGGCCACAGCCAGGGCGCGCTCAGTGCCCGCTATGCGGCGGCGAAGCGGCCAGGCCGGGTGGCCTCGGTGACCTCGGTGGCCGGCCCCAACCATGGCTCGGAACTGGCCGACCACCTTGAACGCACGGCGCCGGGCCACTCCGCCAAGGGGCGCCTCCTCAAGGCCGTGCTGCATGGTTTCGCCGTGCTGCTGGGCTGGCTGGAGACCGGCTGGCGCCGGGATCCGCTGCCGATCGACGTGCATGCCTCGCACCAGTCGCTGACCAGCGCCGGGGTGGCGCTGTTCAACCAGGCTTATCCACAGGGGCTGCCCGAGGTCTGGGGCGGCGAGGGGCCGGCCGAGGTGAACGGCGTGCGTTACTACTCCTGGTCAGGCACCTTGCAGCCGGGCCGCACCGACCAGGGGTTGAACCGCTTCGACGGCAGCAATCGCTTCTGCCGTCTGTTCGCCCGTAGCTTCGTGCGCGAGAAGGGTCACTGCGACGGCATGGTCGGGCGCTTCAGCTCGCACCTGGGCCAAGTGATCGGCGACGACTATCCGCTCGATCACCTGGACATCGTCAACCAGTCCCTCGGCGCCGTGGGCAAGGGAGCCGAGCCGGTGCGGCTGTTCAGCGAACATGCTGCGCGGCTCAAGGCCGCGGGGTTGTGACCGTGCGCCGTACTGGCGTTGTCCAGCGCTCGGCCAGCAGCACGCCGACCAGTGTCAGCAAGCCGCCAACCAGGTGATAACTGGCCAGTTGCTCGTCCAGCACCACGGCGGCGATCACCGCCGTGACCACCGGCAGCAGGTTGAAGAACAGCGTGGTGCGGCTCGGGCCAAGGCGATGCACGGCCTGCATCCATACCCGCGGCGCCACCATCGAGGCCAGCAGGCCGGCATACAGCACGAGGCCGAAGTTGTGGCCGTTCAGCCCGGTCTTCGGTGACAGCACGAACAGCGGCAGCAGCACCAGGATAGCCACCAGCACCTGCAGGTAGAGCAACTGCAGCGGCGGCAGGCGCAGCTGCCATTTCTTCAGCAGGAAGCTGTACAGCGCATAGGCGAGGGTGGCCACCAGCATCATCAGGTCGCCACTGTTCAGGCCCTGATGTAGCAGCGTGCCAGGGTGCCCGGCCGAGACAACTTCGAGCACACCGAAGAACGACACGATCGCGCCCAGCAGCGCGCCGTAGCTCAGGCGCTGGCCCAGCCAGGCGATGGACAGGGCCAGTGACATCAGCGGCATCAGCGAGAGAATGATGCCCATGTTGGTGGCGCTGGTGATGCTGGCGGCGAAGTACGCCAGGCTCTGGTAGATGGCCATGCCCAGCACGCCCAGCACGAACACCTTGCCCAGATGCGGGCGGATCGCCGCGCGATTGCGCCAGACCTGGGGCAGCAGGAAGGGCGTGAACAGCAGGCCGGCCAGCAGCCAGCGGTAGAAGCCGATCTCTGCCGGGAAGATGGCCCCCGCGGACATCTTGGTGACCACGGTGTTGCCGGCCCAGATGAGGATGGCGATGAGGGGGAAGAGGTAGTTCATTGGGACTCTCAGGTAGCGGGTGTCCCCTGCGGGAGCGGGCTCGCTCCTGCAGGGAGGGTATGACGGCGGGTATTATCGCTTGTCTGCTTGCATGCTTATACTTCCATCCAGACAACCTACCCCGCGAAGCAGACAGCATGGCCCGCAAGTACCTCGACATTCCGCGCTTCGACCAGCTCCCGGCCCCGGTGTACTTTCGCTACGACGAATTCGGTGCCGACACCCACAGCGCCCCGCACCGTCACCCCTGGGGCCAGCTCAACTACGCGTCCCATGGTCTGATGCACCTGGACGTCGAAGGCCAGCGCTTCATCTCGCCGCCGCACTACGCCGTGTGGGTACCGCCGGATACCGAGCATGGCTGCTACAACCCCCAGGCCATCGTCTACCGCTCGGTCTACCTTGACCGCAGCCTGTGTGCCGGCCTCCCGGCGCAACCCTGCAGCCTGGTGATCAGCGACATCCTCAAGGCGATCCTTGGCGACTTCGCCCGCCGTGACCTGCGCGTCGCCCGGGACGACCGTGACCAGCGCCTGGCACAGGTGCTGCTGGACCAGTTGCACCTGGCGCAGACCCAGACCTGCTACCTGCCCTTCGCCCGCAGCGACAGCCTGCGCCAGGTGCTTGAAGGATTGCATGACGAACCCGGCGACAACCGCCCGCTGGCTCACTGGGCCGGGCAGGTGCATGTCAGCGAGCGCACCCTGGCGCGGCAGTTCCTGCGTGAACTGGGAATGAGCTTCGGCGAATGGCGCCTGCGTCTGCGCTTTCTGCGCGCCATCGAGGCGCTCGAGGCAGGTACCGCGATCCAGTCCATCGCCTTCGACCTCGGCTACAGCAGCGCCTCGGCCTTCATAGCCATGTTCCAGCGCCAGGCCCGGTGCACCCCGGAACAGTACCGACGGCGAGCGCGGACAGAGATGTAAAAATTCTTGTCTACACTCAGCAGCGACGAGCGCGCATCCGGCGCGCAGGCAAGGAGACCACGCCATGAAGCTGCTGCACGTACCCCTGCTGGTGTTGGGCATGATGATCGCGGGGCAAGGATTTGCCGCCACCGCGCAACAGGAAAAGATGAAGACCTGCAACGCCGATGCCACTGCCAAGGCGCTCAAGGGCGACGAGCGCAAGGCATTCATGAGCACCTGCCTCAAGGCCAAGCCCGCCGCCACTCAGCAGGAAAAAATGAAAACCTGCAACGCCGACGCCACCACCAAAGCGCTCAAGGGCGATGAACGCAAGACCTTCATGAGCGACTGCCTGAAGAAGAAATGACCTGCGCCTATGCCTCTGCCGTGAAGGCTGGCAGACTGCGGAACTTTCCGCTGTCTGCCGTCGAGGCTGTATGACCTTCACCCCCCGCCAGATCACCCTTGCCAGCCTGCTCATCGTTGTCGCCGGCCTGCTGCTGGCGTTGCCGCTGAAACTGCTGCCCAGCTTGCTCGCCGGCCTGCTGGTATTCGAGCTGGTCAACATGCTGACGCCGCGCCTGCAACCGCTGATCGCTGGGCAGCGCGCACGCTGGCTCGCTGTGGCGCTGCTTGGCACCCTGGTAGTGAGCACATTGACCCTGCTGATCGCCGGCGCCTTCAGTTTCCTGTTGCATGAGGCCGAGAACCCCGGCGCCTCGCTGGACAAGTTCATGGGTTTGGTCGAGCGTGCGCGGGGCCAGTTGCCGCCGTTCATCGACGCCTACCTGCCGGCCAGTGCGGCCGAGTTCAAGGTGGCCATCGGCGATTGGCTCAAGAGTCACCTGAGCGAGTTGCAGCTCGTGGGCAAGGGCATGGCGCACATGTTCGTGACCCTGTTGATCGGCATGATCCTCGGCGCCATCGTCGCCCTGCAGCGCATCCCCGACATTTCCCGGCGCAAGCCCCTGGCCGCTGCCTTGTTCGAGCGCCTGAGCCTGCTGGTTCAGGCATTTCGCAACATCGTCTTCGCGCAGATCAAGATCTCGCTGCTCAACACCTTCTTTACCGGCATCTTCCTCGCCGTGGTGTTGCCGCTGTTCGGCGTGCACCTGCCGCTGACCAAGACCCTGATCGTGCTGACCTTCCTGCTCGGGCTGCTGCCGGTGATCGGCAACCTGATGTCCAACACCCTGATCACCATCGTTGGCCTGTCGCTGTCGATCTGGGTGGCGATGGCGGCGCTGGGCTATCTGATCGTGATCCACAAGGTCGAGTACTTCCTCAACGCGCGGATCGTCGGCGGGCAGATCAGTGCCAAGGCCTGGGAGCTGTTGCTGGCGATGCTGGTGTTCGAGGCGGCGTTCGGCCTGCCGGGGGTGGTGGCGGGGCCGATCTACTACGCCTACTTGAAGAGCGAGTTGAAGCGGGCGGAGCTGGTCTGAGGATCACCAGGGCCGCAAAGCGGCCCCAAATCGATCAGAGCACGCCGTAACGCTTGCGCGCCTCGATCGCCAGGCCGCTGCCAATGCTGCCGAAGATATTGCCTTCCACATGCCGCGCATTGGGCAGCATCGCCGCCACGCTGTTGCGCAGCGCCGGAATGCCGCTGGAGCCGCCGGTGAAGAACACCGTGTCCACCTGGCTCTCGCTCACGCCGGCCTTGGCCAGCAATTCGCTCACACTGCCGCGCACGCGCTCGAGCAAACCGTCAATTGCATCTTCGAACAGTGCCCGGGTCAGCTCGGCCGACAGCTGCGGTTCGATCCGGCCAAAGTCGATGCTCCGGCTGTCGCGCTCGGTCAGCTCGATCTTGCTGGCTTCCACCTCCATCGCCAGCCAGTGCCCGGCGCGCTGCTCGATCAGCTTGAACAGGCGGTCGATGCCGAGGGTGTCCTCGATGTCATAGCGCATGCTGCCCAGGGCCAGCTGCGACTTCTGCGCATACAGGGCGTTGATGGTGTGCCAGGTGGCCAGGTTGAGGTGGTAGCTGGTGGGCATCAGCGCGCCGCTCTTCATCCGGCTGCCGTAGCCGAACAGCGGCATCACGCCCTGCAGGCTCAGTTGCTTGTCGAAGTCGGTACCGCCGATGTGCACGCCGCCGGTGGCGAGGATGTCGTCATGGCGCTCGGCCACCAGGTGGCGCTCGGGCGACAGGCGGATCAGGGTAAAGTCCGAGGTACCACCGCCGATATCGACAATCAGTACCAGCTCTTCACGGCTGATGCCCGACTCGTAGTCGAAGGCCGCGGCGATCGGTTCGTACTGGAACGACACGTCCTTGAAGCCGATCTTGCGCGCAACTTCCGCCAGGGTATCCTCGGCTTCCTGGTCGGCGGCCGGGTCCTCGTCGACGAAGAATACCGGGCGGCCCAGCACCACCTGGTTGAATTCGCGGCCGGCATCGGCTTCGGCGCGCTTTTTCAGTTCGCCGATGAACATGCCCAGCAGGTCCTTGAACGGCAGGGCGCTGCCCAGCACGCTGGTGTCGTGCTTGATCAGCTTGGAGCCCAGCAGGCTCTTGAGCGAGCGCATCAGGCGGCCTTCGTAGCCCTCCAGGTACTCGTGCAGGGCCAGGCGGCCATACACCGGGCGACGTTCCTCGATGTTGAAGAAGACCACCGACGGCAGGGTGATCTTGCCGTCTTCCAGGGCGATCAGCGATTCGGCGCCAGGGCGGTGCCAGCCGACCGTGGAGTTGGAGGTGCCGAAGTCGATGCCGAGGGCACGGGCCGGGGATACGTCAGACATGGAGAAAGCTTCCGGAGGCAAAACGGCCGCGCAGTTTATGCCGTTCTGCGGCTAAATCAAGACCGGTCGTCTGCGATAGCGCAACCCCGGATGAACCTTGAAAGGCTATGCTTGACCCCAATCTTCAGTAGCAATACGTACATTCACATCGGTGATCCATAGATGGACTTCAAAGACTATTACAAGATACTCGGCGTCGAGGCGAGCGCGGACGAGAAGGCGATCAAGGCCGCTTACCGCAAGCTCGCGCGCAAGTATCACCCGGATGTCAGCAAGGAGCGTGACGCCGAGGACAAGTTCAAGGAGGCCAACGAGGCCTACGAAGTGCTTGGCGACAAGGACAAGCGCGCCGAGTACGACGAGATCCGCAAGTATGGCGGCCAGCATGGCCGGCCTTTCCAGGCACCGCCTGGCTGGCAGTCCCGTGGCGGCAATGGCGGCGGCGGTGGCTTCGAGGGCGGCGATTTTTCCGATTTCTTCAGCTCGATCTTCGGCGCCCGGGGTGGCAACCCCTTCGGTGGCGGCGGTGGCCGGCAACAACGCAGTACCGGCAGGCGAGGGCAGGACGTGGAACTGGAGTTGGCGGTGTTCCTCGAGGAAACCCTGAACAAGGAATCCAAGCAGATCAGCTTCCAGGTGCCGCAGACTAACGCTGCCGGCCAGCGCACCGGGTTCACCACCAAGACCCTGAACGTGAAGATCCCTGCCGGGGTGACCGACGGCGAGCGCATCCGCCTCAAGGGCCAGGGCGCGCCGGGCGTGGGCGGTGGCGCCAATGGCGACCTGTTCCTGACCATCCGCATGGCACCGCACCCGCTGTTCGATGTCGAAGGCCATGACCTGATCATCACCGTGCCGCTGGCACCGTGGGAAGCGGCGCTCGGCGCTAAGGTGGCCGTGCCGACCCTGACCGGCAAGATCAACCTGACCATCCGCCCCGACAGCCAGAGCGGCCAGCGCCTGCGGGTCAAGGGCATGGGCCTGTTGAACAAGCAGGGCGAGCGCGGCGACCTGTACGCCCAGCTCAAGGTGGTCATGCCCGCCCAGTCCGACGCCGCCGCGCGCGAACTGTGGACCCAGCTCTCCGAGAAAGCCGCGTTCAATCCGAGGACTCAATGGAGTAAGTGATCATGAGCAGCACCCTGATCGTTCAACTGGACATGCGTACCCTGTGCCAGGAGGCCAATGTATCGGCCGACTGGGTGATCGAGATCGTCGAGCACGGTATTGTCGAACCGTCAGGGCGAACGCCCGAGGAGTGGGTGTTCGATGACCGCGCGCCGGTGACGCTGAAGCGCGCGGTGAAGCTGCATCAGGAGCTGGAGTTGGAGTGGGAAGGGGTGGCGCTGGCGCTGGAACTGTTGGAAGAGGTGCAGCAGTTACGCAGTGAGAACAGCATGTTGAAGCAGCGGTTGGGCAGGTTTACCCAGATATAAGAGTAAAAGCATCGCGGGGCAAGCCCGCTCCCACGCCAGGCATCGAGGTGCTTCGTGGGAGCGGGCTTGCCCCGCGATTGCATCAACGCCGTTCTGAAGCCGGCGCCAGGACCTTGAAATACAACGCTGTTGCCCGGTACACCCCTTCCGGTCCGCAGGCATAATCCGGAATCTCCCCCGCCTTGCTGTACCCCTGCGCCCGATAGAACGCCTCGGCCCCAGACCCCGCCTCGGTATCGAGAAACAGCATCCCCCGCCCGATCCGCCGCGTCTCGGCCTCCAGGGCCCCCATCAACTGCTGCCCCAGCCCACGCCGCCGAGCATCGCTGTGCACCAGCAACTTCTGCACCTCGGCCCGGTTCAGCCCATTGGGCTTCAGGCACAACCCCAACTGCACGCTGCCCAGCACTTCCTGCCCCTGGGCAATGACCCAGAGCAGTTGCTCGCCACCGGCCATTTTTGCCTTCACCTCATCGAAGTAGGTCTTGGCCTGCTGCTCGTCGATATCGGCCAGAAACCCCACCGACGCGCCCTGGCGCACCGCATTCAGCAAAAGGGCCACCAGCCCGTCGCGGTAGTACGCCAGGCCTTCGTGGGTGACGCGGTGCAGCTGGGCGGTGTTCATTGGCTTCAGGTCCTTGAAGGGGGAAGGGTGTTGTCATCCAGGTAAAGCTGCATGAAGGTCAGGTCCAGCCAGCGCCCGAACTTCACCCCCACCTGCGGCATCTGCCCGGTGATGCTGAAGCCCAGGCGTTCGTGCAGGCGGATCGACGCGGCATTGCCGCTCTCGATGGCGGCGACCATCACATGTTTGTCGCAGTGGCGCGCGCGCTCGATCAGCGCGTCCATCAACACCGGGCCCAGGCCCTTGCCGCGTTGGTCGCCACGCACGTACACCGAATGCTCGACGGTGTGGCGAAAGCCCTCGAACGGCCGCCAGTCGCCAAATGAGGCATAGCCCAGCACGCCGCTGTCGTCCACCGCCACCAGGATCGGATAGCCCTGCTGCGCACGGGCCTCGAACCAGGCCTGGCGGTTGCCCAGGTCCACGGGGGTTTCGTTCCAGATCGCCGTGGTGTTGGCCACGGCGTCGTTGTAGATGTCGAGGATGCCCGGCATGTCGTCGATCAGGGCGTCGCGGATCTGGTAACTCATGACAGCGTCTCGCAAGGGAAGTGGCTGCAGATTAAATGGTAACCAGGCCGCGCACACCTTCGGCCTGCATGTTTTCACCCCGGCCGCGCTGGACGATCTCACCGCGGGCCATGACCAGGTACTGGTCGGCCAGCTCCTCGGCGAAGTCGTAGAACTGCTCCACCAGCAGGATGGCCATGTCGCCCCGGTCGGCGAGCGTGCGAATCACCGCGCCGATTTCCTTGATCACCGACGGCTGGATGCCTTCGGTGGGCTCGTCGAGGATCAGCAGGCGCGGGCGGCTGGCCAGGGCGCGGCCGATGGCCAGCTGTTGCTGCTGGCCACCGGAGAGGTCGCCGCCACGGCGTTGCTTCATCTGCTCCAGCACCGGGAACAGTTCGTAGATGAAGGCTGGCACTTCCCGGGCCTCGCGGGCGGGGAACCGCGACAGGCCCATCAGCAGGTTTTCCTCGACGGTCAGGCGCGGGAAGATTTCGCGGCCCTGCGGCACGTAGCCGATGCCGGCCTGGACCCGTTGCTGGGGCTTGAGCGTGGTAATGGGTTTGCCTTCCCATTCCACGCGGCCCTCGCGGGCCGGCAGCAGGCCCATCAGGCAACGCAGCAGGGTGGTCTTGCCCACGCCGTTGCGGCCCAGCAGGCAGGTGACCTCGCCGACCTTGGCCTCGAAGGACAGGCCGCGCAGGATGTGGCTGCCGCCGTAGTATTGGTGCAGGGTGTCGATTTTCAGCATGTTCTGCCCTTGAGTCGTTCAATTCGTGGGAGCGGGCTTGCCCCGCGATAGCGTCAGGCCTGGGAATGATGTTGGCCGGGCGGACGCAATCGCGGGGCAAGTCGCATCGGCGCACCGCCGCTCCCACGCCACCCTCACAGGCCTATCTACCGAGATACACCTCGACCACCCGCTCATCCTCCTGCACCTGCGCCAGCGACCCTTCCGCCAGCACACTCCCCTGGTGCAGCACCGTCACATGGTCGGCAATGCTGCCGACGAAGCCCATGTCATGTTCCACCACCATCAGCGAATGCCTGCCCGCCAAGGAGCGGAACAGCTCGGCGGTGAACGCGGTCTCGGCATCGGTCATCCCCGCCACCGGCTCGTCGAGCAGCAGCAACCTCGGCTCCTGCACCAGTAGCATGCCGATCTCCAGGAACTGCTTCTGCCCGTGGGACAGCAACCCCGCCTGGCGCTGGGCCAGGGGCAGCAGCCGCAAGGTGGTCAGCACCTCGTCGATGCGCTGGCGCTGCTCGCCGCTCAAGCGTGCCAGCAGGCTGGCCCACACCGACTTGTCGGCCTTGAGCGCCAGCTCCAGGTTCTCGAACACCGTCAACGCCTCGAACACCGTGGGCTTCTGGAATTTGCGGCCGATGCCGGCCTGGGCGATCTGGCATTCGCTCATGCGGGTCAGGTCGAGGGTGTCGCCGAAAAACGCGGTCCCCGTGTCGGGCCGAGTCTTGCCGGTGATCACGTCCATCATCGTGGTCTTGCCGGCGCCGTTGGGGCCGATGATGCAGCGCAACTCACCGACGCCGATGTACAGGTTCAGGTCGTTGAGCGCCTTGAAGCCGTCGAAACTGACGCTGATGCCCTCCAGGCTCAGCACCGTGCCGTGGCGGGTGTCGAGCCCAGTCTCGCGGCGCCGACCGAGGCCGATCGCCTCGCGACCGCTGCCGATCTGGTCGAAGATCGGCTCCAGCATGAATTCCGGATGCACCGGGGGCACGCTTCTCATGGCTGGCTCCTTTTCTTCACAAGGCCGACCACGCCCTTGGGCAGGTACAGGGTGACGAGGATGAACAGCGCGCCGAGGAAGAACAGCCAGAACTCGGGGAACGCCACGGTGAACCAGCTCTTCATGCCATTGACCAGGCCGGCGCCGAGCAGAGGCCCGATCAACGTGCCGCGCCCGCCCAGGGCCACCCACACGGCGGCCTCGATGGAGTTGGTCGGCGACATCTCGCTGGGGTTGATGATGCCCACCTGCGGCACGTACAGCGCCCCGGCCAGGCCGCACAGCACGGCGCTGAGCACCCATACCAGCAGCTTGAAGCCACGCGGGTCGTAGCCGCAGAACATCAGGCGGTTCTCGGCGTCACGCACGGCAGTGAGCAGGCGCCCGAACTTGCTCTGGGTCAGGCGCCAGCACAGGAACAGGCTGCCCAGCAGCAGGCCGACCGTGAGCAGGAACAGCACGGCCCGGGTGCCCTGGGCGGCGATGTCGAAACCGACGATGGTGCGGAAGCTGGTGAAGCCGTTGTTGCCGCCAAAGCCTGTCTCGTTGCGGAAGAACAGCAGCATCCCGGCGAAGGTCAGGGCCTGGGTCATGATCGAGAAATACACGCCCTTGATCCGCGAGCGGAAGGCGAAGAAGCCGAACACCAGCGCCAGCAGCCCCGGCGCCAGCACCACCAGGCACAGCGCCCAGGCGAAATGCTGGGTGCCGGCCCAGTACCAGGGCAGCTCGCTCCACGACAGGAAGGTCATGAACCCCGGCAGGCCGTCGCCGGCCGCCTGGCGCATCAGGTACATGCCCATGGCGTAGCCGCCCAGGGCGAAGAACAGGCCATGGCCGAGCGACAGCAACCCGGCGTAGCCCCAGACCAGGTCCAGGGCCAGGGCGACGATGGCGTAGCAGAGGACCTTGCCGACCAGGGTCAGGGTGTAGGCCGAGACCTGCAAGGCGTGCCCGTCGGGCAGCAGCGACAGCAGCGGCAGGGCCAGCAGCACCAGGACGACAACGGCGCCGACGGCCATTGAAACCCGGGTGCCGGCCTTGCGCGTGGCAGTGACAATCAATGGCTGGTTCATCAGTCGATTACCCGTCCCTTGAGGGCGAACAGGCCTTGCGGGCGCTTCTGGATGAACAGAATGATCAGCGCAAGGATGAGGATCTTGCCCAGCACCGCACCGATCTGCGGCTCCAGCAGTTTGTTGGCGATGCCCAGTCCGAAGGCCGCCCACAGGCTGCCAGCCAGTTGGCCGACACCGCCGAGCACCACCACCAGGAACGAGTCGATGATGTAGCTCTGGCCCAGGTCCGGCCCCACGTTGCCGACCTGGCTCAAGGCCACGCCGCCGAGCCCGGCGATGCCTGAGCCGAGGCCGAAGGCGAGCATGTCGACGCGGCCGGTGGACACCCCGCAGCAGGCGGCCATGTTGCGGTTCTGGGTGACCGCGCGCACGTTCAGGCCCAGCCGCGTGCGGTTGAGCAGCAGCCAGGTGAGCAGCACCACGGCGAGGGCGAAGCCGATGATCACCAGGCGGTTGTACGGCAGCACCAGGTTGGGCAGCACCTGGATGCCGCCGGACAGCCAGGCCGGGTTGCTTACCTCGACGTTCTGCGCGCCGAAGAGCAGGCGCACGGCCTGGATCAGGATCAGGCTGATGCCCCAGGTGGCCAGCAGGGTCTCCAGCGGGCGGCCATACAGGTGGCGGATCACCGTGCGCTCCAGGGCCATGCCGACCCCGGCGCTGACGGCGAAGGCCACCGGCAGGGCGATCAGCGGGTAAAACTCGATGGCACCGGGGGCATAGCGCTGCAGCAGCACCTGGACCATATAGGTGCTGTAGGCGCCGAGCATCAGCATCTCGCCGTGGGCCATGTTGATCACCCCGAGCAGGCCGAAGGTGATCGCCAGGCCCAGTGCCGCCAGCAGCAGAATCGAGCCCAGCGACAGACCGCTGAAGGCCTGGCCGAGCAGTTCGCCCACCAGCAGCTTGCGCTGTACCTGGGCCAGGCTGGTTTCGGCGGCGGTGCGCACGGCTGCGTCGGTTTCGGCGTCGGGTTGTAGTAGCGCTTCAAGCCGGGTGCGGGCCAGCGGGTCACCGGTTTCGCCGAGCAGACGCACGGCGGCCAGACGCACTGCCGGGTCGCTGGCGCCCAGTTGCAGGTTGGCCAGGGCCAGGCCGAGGGCCGCGTGCACGGCGGCGTCGGGTTCGGCGGCGAAGCGCCGGTCGAGGAAGGCCATCTGTGCCGGCTGGGCGCTTTTCTGCAACTGCTGGGCGGAGGCCAGGCGGATTGCGCTGTTGTCGCTGAGCAGCTGGTGGCTGGCCAGGGCGTTGTCGATCAGGCCGCGCAGGCGGTTGTTCAGGCGTAGTTTGCGGGTGTCATTTTCAGCGATGCGGCCCTGGCGCAGGTTGTCCAGCAGCGGCAGGCGGGCGGCGTCGGGTTGCGCGGCCCAGGTTTCGAGCAGGCGCGCCTGTTCGGCGGGTTTGGCGCTGAGGAAGAATTCGCCTTCGCTGGCTTGGGTGGCCAGGGGCAGTAGCAGTAGAAAGGTGAGCAGGAGTCTGAGCATGCGGGCCATCCTGGAAATCGGCGGTGGATTCATCGCGGATGAATCCGCTCCTACACGGACCTGTAGGAGCGGATTTATCCGCGATAGGGCTGCGCAGCAGCCCCAGTGCACTCAGTTACCCTTCACCGCATAATCCGGCCGCTTGTCATTCCCCGGAATGAACGGGCTCCACGGCTGCGCCCGCAACGGCTCTTCTGTCTGCCAGACCACACTGAACTGCCCGTCATCCTGGATCTCGCCGATCATTACCGGCTTGTGCAGGTGGTGGTTGCTCTTGTCCATGGTCAGGGTGAAGCCCGACGGTGCCTTGAAGCTCTGCCCGGCTAACGCTTCACGTACTTTGTCGACGTCCGTGGACTTGGCTTTCTCGGCGGCCTGCGCCCACATGTGAATGCCCACGTAGGTGGCTTCCATCGGATCGTTGGTCACCGCCTTGTCGGCCCCGGGCAGGCCCTTGGCCTTGGCGTAGGCCTTCCAGTCGGCGACGAACTTCTGGTTCACCGGGTTATCCACCGACTCGAAGTAGTTCCACGCCGCCAGGTGGCCCACCAGCGGCTTGGTGTCGATGCCGCGCAGCTCTTCTTCACCCACCGAGAACGCCACCACCGGCACATCGGTGGCCTTCAGCCCCTGGTTGGCCAGCTCCTTGTAGAACGGCACGTTGGAGTCGCCGTTGACCGTGGAGATCACCGCTGTCTTGCCGCCCGCCGAGAACTTCTTGATGTTGGCGACGATGGTCTGGTAATCGCTGTGGCCGAACGGCGTGTAGACCTCTTCGATATCCTTGTCGGCCACGCCCTTGCTGTGCAGGAATGCGCGCAAGATCTTGTTGGTGGTGCGCGGGTAGACGTAGTCGGTGCCCAGCAGGAAGAAGCGCTTGGCGCCGCCACCGTCCTCGCTCATCAGGTATTCCACCGCAGGGATCGCCTGCTGGTTGGGCGCCGCGCCGGTGTAGAACACGTTCGGCGACATCTCTTCACCCTCGTATTGCACCGGGTAGAACAGCAGGCCATTGAGCTCCTCGAACACCGGCAGCACCGACTTGCGCGACACCGAGGTCCAGCAGCCGAACACCACCGCCACCTTATCCTGGGTCAGCAACTGGCGGCTCTTCTCGGCGAACAGCGGCCAGTTGGACGCAGGGTCCACCACCACCGCCTCGAGCTGCTTGCCGTTGACCCCGCCCTTGGCGTTGATCTCGTCGATGGTCATCAGCGCCATGTCCTTGAGCGAGGTCTCGGAAATGGCCATGGTCCCGGAAAGCGAATGCAGGATGCCAACCTTGATGGTCTCGGCGGCCTGGATGCTCCAGCTCAGGCCCATCGCGGCGATCGATGCGCTGAGGGTAAAGGCCTTGATCAGACTGCGTCGCTTCATGTGCTCACTCCGATGTGATGGTGGGTGTTGGCCAGATCGGAGATTGCAAGGGCTGTGCCGAGCGATGGAATGTGCTTGGTAGAGCGGTTATGCGACGAATCGGGGCGCGGGGTGTGGCCAGGATGGTGCTTGCTGCACAGGCTTGCACAGGATTGGGGCCCGGGGCGATGAACACTTTTGACACATAAGCGGTACTTGAGTACCGTGCCGCACCGCAGTAGTTTCTGCGGTTCGGGATTGGCGTCCCGTATTCAGAGAGATCGAGCACTGACGCAGCTTGCGGCGGTGTTCTGCATGGCTGCACCCGTTATGGGCGGAGCCGTGTGTGGGAGCCTTCGGGCTCACCGGTTCTCTCTGCCGGCACGCCAACCCGCACGGCTTCGTCCACCCATATTGGCGTGTGGGAGCGGAGCTTCAATAAGAGAGAGCTGCAAGGAGATGCACCATGCTCAAGAAGATCGTTCCAGATCCACCGTTCGCATTTACCGAGATCGCCACCTTTCATCGAGAGGTGCAACCATGAACCAGGAATCGCTGGTCAACCTCACCCCGCGCAAATCACGTCCAGTCACCGCCAGTTCCCACTTCGGCACCTGCAATCACGCCCATGCGCCGATGCTCTCGGTGCAGGCCGGGGTCGATAGCGAGGATGCGCTGGTGTGCGCCGTGGCGGCGTTGAAGGCGGCGTATGAAACCAATGCTGCCGCGTTGGAGAAGGCGGGGGAGCCGTTGCGCAGTCTGCTGACGGCGACGGAGAACTCGCTGGAGAAGGGGTTGGCGTTGGCTGAGGCTGTGCTTGAAGGGTTGGAGCACGGCTGACATCGCCGGGGCCGCAGTGCGGCCCTTTCGCCGGCAAGCCGGCTCCCACAGGTACTGCGCAATCCTGACCGTGTGGGAGCTGGCTTGCCAGCGAAAGGGCTGCGCAGCAGCCCCCTGCGATCAGCGGCTCGACGCGCCTCTCACCGCATTGCGCGGCTGGCGCTTGCTACGCACAAACTGATAGGTCACCGCCAACAGCACAAACCAGATCGGCGTCACCACCAGCGCCGAGCGCGTATCGGCCTCCAGGCTCAACAGCACCAGGATGCCGGCAAAGAACACCAGGCACACGTAGCACATGAAACGCCCGCCGGGCATCTTGTAGGTGGACTGCTCATGCAGCGCCGCGCGCTGTTTGCGGTAGCTCAGGTACGACAGCAGGATCAGCGTCCAGACGAACATGAACAGCACCGCCGACACCGTCGTCACCAGGGTGAAGGCTTCGATCACATTGGGTACCAGGTAGATCAGCACCGCGCCCAGCAGCAGGCAGGTGCAGGAGAAGTACAGGCCGTTGGCCGGCACCGCGCGGCGCGAGAGTTTCTCGAACGCCTTGGGCGCATCGCCCTCCTGGGCCAGGCCGAACAGCATGCGGCTGGTGGAGAACACGCCGCTGTTGGCCGACGAGGCCGCAGAAGTCAGCACCACGAAGTTGATGATGCTCGCCGCCGCCGGCAGGCCGGCCAGCACGAACAGTTCGACGAACGGGCTCTTGCCCGGCACCACGTCGCGCCATGGGGTGACGGCCATGATGGCGATCAGCGCCAGCACGTAGAACACGATGATGCGGACCGGGATCGAGTTGATCGCCCGCGGCAGGGTGCGCTCGGGGTTCTTCGCTTCGGCGGCTGTGGTGCCCACCAGTTCGATACCGACGAAGGCGAACACGGCAATCTGGAAGCCGGCGAAGAAACCGAGCAGGCCGTTGGGGAACATGCCGCCGTCATTCCACAGGTTGGCCAGGGTGGCGGTATGGCCGCTCGGCGACTGGAAGCCGGTGATAACCATGTACAGGCCGGTGGCGACCAGGCCCATGATGGCGATGATCTTGATCAGGGCGAACCAGAATTCCATTTCGCCGAACATCTTCACCGTCACCAGGTTCAGCGACAGCAACAAGGCCACGCAGCTCAGCGCCGGTATCCACTGTGGCAAGTCCGGGAACCAGAATTGTGTGTAGGCGGCGATCGCCACCACGTCGGCGATGCCAGTGACCACCCAGCAGAACCAGTAGGTCCAGCCGGTGAAGTAGCCGGCCCAGGGGCCGAGCAGGTCGGCGGAGAAATCGATGAACGACTTGTAGTTGAGGTTCGACAGCAGCAGCTCGCCCATGGCGCGCATGACGAAGAACAGCATGAAGCCGATGATCATGTAGACGAAGATGATCGACGGGCCGGCCAGGCTGATGGTCTTGCCCGAGCCCATGAACAGGCCGGTGCCGATGGCGCCGCCAATGGCGATGAGCTGGATGTGACGGTTGGTCAGGTTGCGTTGCAGGTGCTGCTCTTCGGAGGGTGTCTGGGAGGTCCGGGTCATAGGCTGCATTCCATTGAGGGTCAGTCTTTTTGTGAGCGAAAGCCGCGTAGGCTATCACGTCGCGTTCCAATCGCGGGTGTGGCAGATCGGCACGATCTTGGCGGTACAGCGCGGTGCTCGACATGACGGGAATCAATGGTTGTTGGTGCCGGCCTCATCGCGGGGCAAGCCCGCTCCCACGCTGATCTCACAGGGCAGGCGTGGGAGCGGGCTTGCCCCGCGATTGCGATATCAGGCCCTGACCATGATCTGGCGTCTCACCACCAGGCTATCCACCCCCCACATCACCACCATCGAAATCCCCACCAGCGGGAAGGCGACGCCCAGCACCACCATCACCCCCACTGCCGTCTTCCAGCGTGGCAGGTCATGACGCAGCGGCGGCACGCCCAATCCACCCGTGGGCTTGCGCTTCCACCACATCACCAGCCCGCTCACCGAGCCCAGCAGGATCATCAGGCACACCAGCAGGATGACGAGCTGGTTCAACGGCCCGAACATCTTGCCTTCGTGCAGCATCACCCCAAGCTCGGTGGCGCGTGCCACCGGGCTGTAGTCCTGCCAGCGCACATCGGCCAGCACCTTCCCGGTGTACTGGTCCACATGCAGGGTGGCGTCGTTGCGCGGATCGTCAGCGAATACCGCAATGGTGAACACCCCGTCAGCACTGCTTGGCAGGGTGATGCTGTAGCCCGGCTCGACCTCGCGCAGATTGGCGATGTTCTCGACCTGCTGCAGGCTCACCTGCGGCGCCGCCGGGGCGTGATCCATCATGTGATGCCCGGCATGCTCGGCATGGGCGCCGGACACTGGCATCGGCGTGTTCTCCATCGCCCACGGCACGGTCTGGCGGTGGGCGCTGTTGAGGTCGCGGGCTTCTTTGTCGGACTTGGGCACGTCGTTCCACATGGCCGCCGGGAAGCGGTTCCACAGGTCGGCGTACTGTTTGCCCCACAGCCCGGTCCAGGTCATGCCGCTGAGCAGCATCAGCAGCAGCAGGGCCGAGCCCCAGAAACCGGTGACGGCATGCAGGTCGCGCCACAGCAAGCGGCCGCGCGCGCTGAAACGTGGCCACAGCACGCCCGCGCTGCTGCGCCCGCGTGGCCACCAGAGATAGAGCCCGGACACCACCAGCACAATGCCCCAGCCCGCCGCCAGTTCAACCAGCCGGTCACCGACCGTGCCGACCATCAGTTCGCCATGCAAGGCGCGTGCGATGGCCTGCAGGTTCTGTTTGCCATCCTGCTCGCCCAGTACCTGGCCGCTGTACGGGTCGACGAAGACATTCAGCTCGCGCCCGCCGTCATGCACCACGAACTGTGCGCTGCGCTCGGCGCTCACCGGCGGCAGATACTGTCCCACCTGGCCTTGTGGATAAGCCTGGCGCACGTTGGCCAGCAGCGTGTCGGCGCCCTGTCGGTGATGGCCGGCCTCGACCACCATCAGCTCGCGGTACATCAACGGATCGAGTTGCGGCTTGAACAGGTAGATGATCCCGGTAAGCGCCAGCAGGATCATGAATGGCGCCACGAACAGCCCGGCATAGAAATGCCAGCGCCACGCAAGGTTGTAGAAGGAAACGTTTGGTTTGCTCATTAGAGCCTCCCGTAGACCTTAAGTGGGCGCGGTCAGGTCCCGCGCCCGTTTGTTGTTGTCAGAAGCTGAAGTCGACCTTGGTCCAGAAGGTCCTGCCTGGCTCGTTCACCGGGTCCGTGGCGCTGGCCGGGTAGCCGAACCCGGCGTTCCCGGCCAGGTTCAGGTGCTCGGCGTAGGCCTTGTCGAACAGGTTGTCGACGCCCGCGCTGAGCTTGAGGTTGTTGTTGACCTTGTAGGCGCCGTTGAGCGAGAACACGCCGAAGCCTGAGCTTGCGTCGTAATCCTTGCCGACCACGTTGCCCTGGTTTTTGGCAATGCGGTTCTGCTCGGCGACCAGGCGCCACAGGGCACCGACGCTCCAGGTGTCGCGGCTGTAGGTCAGCCCCAGGCGGCTTTCCAGCGGTGGCATCTGTGGCAGGGCCTTGCCGTCGCTGCTGTTCTTGCCCCAGGCGTAGGCCAGGGTGGCGTCGGCCTTCCAGTTCTCGGTCAGTTTGTAGGCCGCGCCCAGTTCGCCGCCCATGATGCGGGCGTCGACGTTCTGCGCCTGGGAGGTGAGCGAGCCCATCATGTTGCGCTGGTAGTCGAACAGGATGTAGTCGCGGACCTGCCCGACATAACCCGAGGCCCAGGCCTCCAGGCGCTCGTCGCGGTACTGGATGCCGAAGTCGAGCTGGGTGGTCTTCTCCGGCTTGATGCCGTCGAAGGCGTTGACCGAGCCGGCCGGGGCGCGCTTGGGCGAGAACAGCTCCCAGTAGTCGGGGAAGCGCTGGGTGTGGCCGAGGCCGATGTAGGTGGTGGCCGGAATCGCCGCCAGGTCGTGCTCGTAGCGCACGAAGCCGCTGGGCAGGGTGTCGGCGCGGGTGTCGCCTTCGGTGGCGCTGCCCTTGCGGAAATCGCGGGCCGAGGCACGGTCCAGGCGGGCGCCGGTGACCAGGCGATCCTCACCGGTCGCATACCAGGTGAGCTCGCCGAAGGCGCCGTAGTTGTGGAAGTCGGCGTCCTTGGTCCAGGGCTGGCCCTTGTGCGCGTTGACGCCCATGCCGCCGCGCTGGCGGTGTTCGTTGGTCTGCGCGTCGATGCCGCTGATCAGTTGCACGTCGGCCCAGCGCCAGGTGGCCTTGATCCGTGCGCCCATGGTACGGCGGTCGACGTTGCTGACCATGGGCATGCCCATCATGCCGGTGCCCGACGGAGTGCGCAGGGTGTAGTTGTCCATCACGTGGTCAGCGTAGTTGTAGTAGACCTGCGCCTCGACCTTGTCGAGCACCTCGCCCAGGTTGGACTTCTCGAAGCGCAGCCCCAGGCTCTCGCGCTTGAACTGCGAACCGTCCATGCCGCGTCCGGCGGAGCGAGCCTCGCCGTCGCCCTTGCCAGCGGTCAGTTCCAGCAAGGTGTCGGCGTCCGGGGTCCAGCCGAGGCTGACGTCGCCGTTCCACTTGTCCCAGCGCGACGGCACGGTATCGCCGTTGCCGTCCTCGAAGTCGTCCGAGTGCGACTGGTTACCGATGAAGCGCACGTAGCCGAGCTGGTTGCCGGCCGCGGCGTCGAGGACCTTGTCGAAGCGGCCGTTGGAGCCAGCCAATACGCTGCCGTTGACCCGGCTACCCAACTCGCCGAACTTCTCCGGCTCACGCTCGAAGAGAATGGTGCCAGCCGAGCCGCCCGGCCCCCAGATCACGCTCTGCGGGCCCTTGATCACGGTGAGGCGGTCGTAGGTTTCCGGCGAGATGTACGAGGTTGGCGCGTCCATGCGGCCCGGGCAGGCGCCGAGCATCATGCCGCCGTTGGTGAGGATGTTCAGGCGCGAACCGAACATGCCGCGCAGCACCGGGTCGCCATTGGTGCCGCCAGCGCGGATCACCGAGAACCCGGGGATGGTCTTGAGGTAGTCACCGCCGTCGCTGGCCGGCACGGGCTGGCGCGGGTCCTTGGGGTTGGTGACCACGGTCAGCGGCGAGCTCGGGGCGATGGCGGTGATCACCGTCGGGCTCAGTTCGGCCGCGTCGTGGATGTGGCCTTCGTGGCCGGTTTCGGCGGCAAGGGCCAGTGGCGCGAGCAGCGAGCCGCAGAGCACGGCGATGGTGCCGCGCAGGGAAAGGGCAAAAACAGGGGGGCAGCCGGACATAATGATTCCAGTCGATCAGTCATGAGTCAGCGCGAAGCCTCCTGGCTTCGGGCGTTTATCGGGTTGTGTTCAGGCGACGATCGAACCGGGCGGCGCGCGGCTGCGGGCGCCGGGGAATACAGCCTGCCGGGCATGGCCCTGGCGCGTGGCATTGGCGAGGTGGACAGGGGGGAGTTGGCTGCCCGCAGTCAGCGGGCTGAGGGTCTGGGGCAGGGCGGGGCAGTTGAACAGCAGGCTGCAGTAGCCGCACTTCTCCCACATGACATGCAGCTGGCCATCGTTGCCGTGGCCATGGTGCTCGTCGTGAGCGTGGGCCATGGGCATGCTCATCGACATGTCCATGGGCATGCCGGCGTGGTGCTCCATTGGCATCGACTGGGAAACCAGCGGGCCGATGAAGATCATCCACATGGCGAACAGGCTCAGCCAGCCGCCACCGACGCGCCTGCGATCAGGGCGGGTGCTGCGGGCGGAGCTGTAGCGCGGCAGGCTCATGGCGAGCGCCTGTCAGTCGGTCAGTGCGTGTGTTCGTGCGCTGCGGCTTGTTCGGCCGGCGGCTGCTTCTGCACCGCGACGTCGACCGTGACGTCACCGGCTTTCTCGAAGTGCAGGGTCAGCGGGAAGCGTTTGCCATCGGTGAGCAGGCTGCGGTCCTTGGGCTGCATGATCATCACGTGGTAGGCGCTGGGGGCGAACACCACATCCTTGCCGGCCGGGACCAATACGCTAGGTACATGCTGCATCTTCATGGCGCCGGCGGCGCTCATCACATGCTCGTGCAACTGGGCGTCGTCGGTGATGGGGCTTTGCACCGAGAGCAGGCGGTCATCGGCCTTGCCGTTGTTGTGCACGACAAAGTAGGCCGCGACGTTAGGCGCGTTCGGCGGCAGCTCCAGCGACCAGGGGTGGGCGATGTGCAGGTCGCCGACGCTGTACTCGTGGGCGTTGGCGTAGGCGCCGGGCAGCAGCAGGGCGGCCAGGACGAGGGCTTGCTTGAGCATGGGTGAGTCTCCGGTCTGTTCAGTTTCTGAAGGACAGCGTAGTGAAATCAGACCAGCGGAGAGGCACGAGGATTGAGCGCGGGCCAGAGCTGGCGCGGCGTGGGTTGGTAGTCGGCGAGGTGCGGCAGGTGCCCGGCGATCAGAAGCGGCTGGTTGTGCAACTGTGGCGGGTAGCTGGGCAAGGCCAGCAGTGGCGCCGCGCCCAGGCAGCACCAGCAGTTCATCATGCTGGCGCTTTCGTCGCTTTGCTGCCCCAGGTCGATCTTGGCCAGGGCCTGGACATCGACCTTGGCCTTGTTGGCCATGCTGGAGCAGAAAGCCCCCCACAGCAGCTGCTCGGCCGGGCCTTTGGGCGCGGCAGAAGACAGCGGCATGGCCAGCAGGTTGAACAGCACTGCAAGGCAGGCTATCCAGGCAATGTGCCGACGTGGGGGCATGGAGAGATCCGGTCAGGAATCGTGATGGCTATTGTACGGCGGAGTATAGGTAAAAAAGCCGGGGTGCGGTGAAGTGCCGCACCTGGGGCTGCACAGCAGCCGCAGGTGATATCAGGCCTTGCCGCGCCCCATCAGGCCGCGCACGGTTTCCTGCAGGTCAGCCGGCAGCACCACGACTTTCGAATTGTCGCTGGCCGCCAGGTTTTCCATTGCGCCAATGTAACGCTCACCCAGCAGGTACATGGCCGGCACGGTCTCGCTACCCACGGCTTCCTTGACCAGGGTGATCGCCCGCGCCGACGCCTCGGCCAGGTTCACCTGGGCCTCGGCATCCAGCTTGGCCGCCTGCAGGCGCGCTTCGGCCTCGAGAATCGCCGCCTGCTTGTTGCCCTCGGCGCGGGTCACGTCGGCTTTACGTTCACGCTCGGCGGCGGCCTGACGCTCCATGGCGGTCTGCATGCTCGGCGACGGCTTGATGTCCTGGATCTCCACCGAGCGCACGGTCACGCCCCAGTCTTCGGTTTGCTCGGACATCGCCTCGCGCAGGCGCGCCTTGATCTGCTCGCGGCTGGACAGCGCCTCGTCCAGGTCCATGGCGCCGACGATGGCGCGCAGCGAGGTCATGGTCAGGCTGGTGACGGCGAACGAGAAGTTCTGCACGCCGTACGAGGCTTTCTGTGGGTCGACCACCTTGGCGAAGCACAGGGCGTTGGCGACGATCACCGCATTGTCCTTGGTGATGATTTCCTGCTGTTGCACATCGAGGATGATGTCCTTGGTCGGCAGGCGGTAGGCGACCACGTCCATGTACGGAATGACGATGTTCAGGCCCGGCTTGAGAGTGCTGTGGTAGCGGCCCAGGCGCTCGACGATCCATTCCTCGCCCTGGGGCACGATGCGCACGCCCTTGAACACGGTGATGAGGACGAATACAGCGAGGGTGGCGACGACGATGAGGCTGGTCATGGTGCGAACTTCCTTTTAGTGCGGATTCAGGCCCGGGTAACCCGGGCGGTGTTGCCTTCGATGGCGGCCAGGCGCACGCGCTCGCCGGCGGGGATGTCGCTGTCGGCGACGCAGGTCCATTCCTCGTTGCCGAGGATCGGTTTCTGGAAGCGCACCCGGCCTTTCTGGAACTGCGACACGTTGGCGGTCAGCAGGCCGACCTCGCCGATCACGCTGTCGGCGGTCCAGCGCACGTCTGGCTTCTTGCGGCGGAACACCTTGAACCAGAGCACGGTGGTGATCGATGAGAACACCACCCACAGCAGGCCCTGCATATCGAGTTGCAGGCTGGGCGCGAGCAGCGAGACGAGCGACACCAGCACGGCGCCGATGCCGAACCAGAGGATGAAGAAGGTGGGGAGTACCAGTTCCAGCAGGATCAAGGCCACGCCGAAGACGAGCCAGATCCACCATTGCATTTCCATATGGGTGGAGCCTTCCAGAAGGGGAGAGGTGATTTTACGGCAGGATCAAGGCACAGGGCCATCTCGCGACCGTCAGCGTGGATGTGTCACCCAATCTTCCACACGCAGCCCCGGAACACGCTGGAACTCGCGCAGGTTGTTGGTCACCAGCGTGAGGCCGCGCGCGCGGGCGTGGCCGGCAATCATTCTGTCGTAGGGGCCGATGGGCGTGCCGGCCTTGGCCAGTTCCGCACGTAGCTGCGCGGTGTGAGCTGCGCCCTGAATGTCGTAGTCAAGCACATCGAGCCGTGCGGCGAACCCCTCGACAATGGCCAGATTACGCTCCGGCGCGGCGGACTTTTCCGCACCGTAGATCAACTCCATCAGGGTTACCGTGCTGATGGCCAACTGGCCGTGGTGCCGATTGAATGCCTCGCGCACCACTTGTGGCTTGTTCTTGATGGTGAAAATGCAGATGTTGGTATCGAGCATGTACCTGAGCATCAGAATCCTTCGCGCTCCTGGTCGGCTGGCTGTTCCCTGCTCGCCATGAAGTCCGAACTCACATCGTCACCCTCGAACCAGCTGTCCCAGCTTTCGCCGGCAGGCGAGATGATACGGGAACGGCCCACCGCGACGATGTCCACTCGGGTGACGTCTTCTGGAAGGGCGAGGGCTTTTGGCATGCGGATAGCCTGGCTGCGGTTGCTTTTGAAGACTGCACCTTGCTCCATGATGGGCCTCCTTGAAAGCGCAAATGTATGTCGGAGTTTAATTCCAGGAGTGGATATGTCAATGGGATATACGTAGCATGATCAGGCCTTGAACAGGCCGAGTGCCTCTAGCAGCGACCCTGCATCGTGAAATGCCCGATCCACTTCCGGCAGCACCGGCCGCTCGAGCACCAGTACTGGAATCCCGCGCTCCCGCGCCACTTCCAGTTTCGGCTCGGTGGCCGTGCTGCCGCTGTTCTTGCTCACCAGCACGTCGATCTGCCGACGTTCGAACAGGGCACGTTCATCGTCGATGAGGAATGGCCCGCGCGCACCGATCACTTCGCAGCGGTCATTGCCGGGGCACGCCTCGAGGGCGCGCAGGGTCCAGAACTGGTGTGGCGGGATTTCGTCCAGGTGTTGCAGGGGCTCTCGACCCAGGGTGAACAAGGGGCGTTCGAATGGGGCCAGCGCCGCGATCAGCCCGGCCCAGTCCTCGACTTCGCGCCAGTCATCACCGGGCTGCGCCTGCCATGCCGGGCGGCGCAGGGCCCAGCAGCGAATGCCAGCGCTGCTTGCGGCGAGGGCGGCGTTGTGGCTGATCTGCGCGGCATAGGGATGGGTGGCGTCGATCAGCAGGTCGATGCCTTCGGCGCGCAGGTACTCCGCCAGGCCTTCGGCGCCGCCATAGCCGCCGACCCGCACCTGGCAGGCCAGGTCCTGGGGAATACGGCCGATGCCGGCGAGGCTGTAGACATGCTGCGACCCGAGTGTACGGGCGATGGCCAGGGCCTCGGTAACGCCGCCCAGCAGCAGGATGCGCCCGTTCATTGCACACCTGCCTTGCCGACGATGCCGCCCTGGCGGTCGATGGCGAACACCTCCAGCTGGACCTGGGCCGGCACCACGCTGCGGGCGAAGTTCAGCGCATGGCGGCAGACTTCGTCGCCCAAGGCGATACCGGCGGCATGGGCCAGGGCAAGGGCCTGCTGGCTGGTGTTGGCGCCGACGATCGCCGCTTGCAACGCTGAGTCGGCGCCAATGTTGGCAGCCCAGCCCGCCAGCTGCGGCAGGTCGATGCTCGAATGGCGGCTGTGCAGGTCCATGTGCCCGGCCGCCAGCTTGCTGATCTTGCCGAAGCCGCCGCACAGCGTGAGGCGCGGCACCGGCACCTTGCGCAGGTGCTTGAGCACGGCGCCGACGAAGTCGCCCATCTCGATCAGGGCGATTTCCGGCAGGTCGTAGACCCGGCGCATGGTGTCTTCGCTGGCGTTGCCGGTGCAGGCGGCGATGTGCGTGTAGCCGTTGGTGTGGGCGACGTCGATGCCCTGGTGGATCGAGGCGATGTAGGCCGAGCAGGAAAACGGCCGGACGATGCCGCTGGTACCGAGGATCGACAGCCCGCCGAGGATGCCCAGGCGCGGGTTCATGGTCTTCAGGGCCAGCGACTCGCCGTCCTGGACATTGACCGTGACTTCAAAACCGCCGTCATAGCCACATTCGCAGGCCAACTGTTGCAAGTGGTCGCCGATCATCCTGCGCGGTACCGGGTTGATCGCCGGCTCGCCGACGCCCAGCACCAGCCCCGGGCGGGTCACGGTCCCCACGCCTTGCCCGGCGACAAAGCGAATGCCGGGCTCGGCCAGCAGGCGCACCTGGCTGTAGAGCAAGGCGCCATGGGTGACATCGGGGTCGTCGCCGGCATCTTTCAGGGTGCCGGCTTCGGCGGCTTCGCCTTTGAGATGGCAGAACTCCAGGCGCATCTCTACCACCTTGCCCTTGGGCAGGGTGATGTGCACCGCGTCATTGTGCTGGCCGGTCAGCAGCAGGCGCGCCGCCGCCAGGCTGGTGGCGGTGGCGCAGCTGCCGGTGGTCAGGCCGCTGCGCAGGGGCGCGGGCTGTTCGCGGGTTTCTTCACGCATCGACGGGTTTCACCACATCGAGCAAAGTGATCGGCAGGGCCTGGCGCCAGGTGTCGAAACTGCCCAGCGGCTGGGTGTGGGCGATATGGATACGGGTCAACTCGCCGCCATGCTGGTCGCGAAACTGCGCCAGGGCGACCTCGCTTTGCAGCGTGACGGCGTTGGCAACCAGGCGCCCGCCCGGCAGCAGGCGCTGCCAGCACAGGTCGAGCACGCCTTCGCGGGTGACGCCGCCGCCGATGAAGATCGCGTCCGGACGCTCCAGCCCGGCCAAGGCCTCGGGTGCCTTGCCGCGGATCAGTTGCAGGCCGGGCACCCCGAGGGTGTCGCGGTTGTGTTCGATGTAGCCCTGGCGGCCTTCGTCTGCCTCGATCGCAAGGGTGCGGCAGCTGGGATGGGCGCGCATCCATTCGATGCCGATGGAGCCGCAACCGGCGCCTACGTCCCACAGCAGTTCGCCCGGCTGCGGTGCCAGGCGGGCCAGGGTAATCGCTCGTACGTCGCGCTTGGTCAGCTGGCCGTCGTGACGGAAGGCGCTGTCGGGCAGGCCGGCCACGCGAGGCAGGCGTGGGGTATCAGGTGAGGCCTGGCATTCGATGGCGACCAGGTTGAGCAGGGCGATGTCGGTATGTGGCCAATCGTCGGCGGTGCCGCTCAGCGTTCGTTCCAGTGGGCCGCCGAGGTGTTCGAACACCTGGAGACGGCTGGGGCCGAAGCCACGTTCGCGCAACTGCGCGGCAATGGCCGCCGGGCTGCTTTCGTCGTTGCTCAACACCAGCAGGCGCATGCCGCTGTACAGGTGGGCATTGAGCGCCGCCAGCGGGCGGGCGACCACCGAGACCACCTGCACGTCCTGCAGCGGCCAACCCAGGCGGGCGGCGGCCAGGGCGCAGGAGGAGGGCATCGACAGCACCTGCAGTTCCTCGGCGGGCAGCTGGCGCGCCAGGCTGGCGCCGACGCCGTAGAACATCGGATCGCCGCTGGCCAATACGCATACCGGCTCACCGCGCAGGGCCAGGACCGGGGCCAGGGAGAAGGGGCTGGGCCAGTGCAGTTGCTCGGCGGTGACGCAGCGGGGCAACAGGGCCAGCTGGCGCGGGGCACCGATGATGCGCGTGGCTGCTAGCAGGGCGCGCCGGGCCTGTTTGCCCAGGCCGCTGAAGCCGTCTTCGCCGATGCCTATTACTGTCAGCCAGGGGGCCATCTGTTCCTCGTACCGTTCATTGATCGCGGGGCGTTCGACCACCGGTTTTTCATGCCGCCGGACAAAGCAGGCATAATACCGCGCCTTCTACACTGAAGCGCACTTTCACGATTGCCGGATGCCCCCTTGACGCCGCCCCTGCCCCCCGAAGTTTCGCCCCGTCCCTCGGCCTGCCCGGGGTTGTGGCGCATCGTCGCCGCGCGCGATGGCGGCATCTGCCGGATCAAGCTGCCCGGTGGCCTGCTGCTGGCCGACCAGGCCGATGCCGTGGCCGACGCCGCCGAGCGTTTTGCCGGAGGCGTGATCGAGGCGACCAACCGGGCCAATCTGCAGATTCGCGGCATCGGTGATGATCACCGGGGCCTGGTCGAGCATCTGCTGGCTGCCGGGCTCGGCCCGCGTGACGCGGCCGGTGATGATGTGCGCAACCTCATGGTCAGCCCATTGGCCGGTCTCGATCCGGCCATGGTGTTCGACACCCGACTGTTGACCGCGCAGATTCTCGACCTGCTGGAAAGTACACCCAGGTTCCACAAGCTGTCGGCCAAGTTCGCCATGCAACTCGATGGCGGCGAAGCGCTGGCGATGCTCGAGCACGCCCATGATCTGTGGCTGTCCGCGATGCAGCGCGAAGGACGCATCTGGTTGCAGTTCGGGCTCGCCAGCAGCCTGTCGAATAGCCAGGTGCTGGGCGCGGTGCCGGTGGACCAGGGGCTGGCGTTGGTGCGTGCAGTGCTGGAGCGCTTCCTCGACCTGGCGACGCCCGAGCAGTCGCGCATGCGTCAATTGCTGCAGGTGTGCCCGGTGGGGCACTTCCTTGAAGGGCTGCCCCTGCAAATCGACACCTCATCGCTGGCTTGGCAGCGCCCGGCAACGACAAGTGCCTGGCTTGGCGTGCTGCCCCAGCGCCAGGGCGTGGCCCTGGGCGTCGCGCCACCCCTTGGTCGCCTGACTCCGGCCATGCTGCGCGGCGCCGCCCATGTCGTCCGCCAATGGGGCGATGGCAGCTTGCGCCTGACGCCTTGGCAGAGCCTGGTACTGACCAACCTGAACCCGACCCATGTGCAGCCTGCCCGCGAACACCTTGCGGCCCTGGGCCTGCTGTGCCACAGCGAGCACCCGCTGGCGCGGGTCGTCGCCTGCACTGGCTCCAGCGGCTGCGCCAAGGGCCAGGCCGACACCAAGGCCGATGCCGTGACCCTGGCCGGCTTGCTGCACCACGGCGCCCCAGGCAGCGTGCACCTGTCCGCCTGCCCACGTTCCTGCGCCATGGCCCACACGGCCCCGGCCACCCTGCTGGCCCGCGCCCCGGGCCGGTATGACCTTTACTTGCGCGATGCGCGCCAGCCGGGCTTCGGCAGGCTGCGCGGCGCCGACCTCACCCCAGAAGAAGCAGGCGCCATGCTCGACCTGCCGACGGAGCACCTTGATGATTGACTACATCCGCGATGGTCAGGAGATCTATCGCAATTCCTTCCGCATCATCCGCGAGGAAGCCCGGCTCGAGCGGATCCCCGCCGATCTTGAAAAGCTCGCTGTGCGCGTGATCCATGCCTGCGGCATGGTCGAGGCCATCGATGGCCTGCAGTTTTCCGAAGGCGCCGGCACTGCCGGTCGCGAGGCCCTGGCCAAGGGCGCGCCGATCCTCTGCGACGCGCACATGGTCGCCGAAGGCATCACCCGCGCCCGTCTGCCGGCCAACAACCCGGTGATCTGCACCCTGCGCGACCCGAGCGTGCCGGACCTGGCCAAGGCCGAAGGCAACACCCGTTCCGCCGTGGCCCTGGAGCTGTGGCGTCCGCACCTGGAAGGCAGCGTGGTGGTGATTGGCAACGCGCCGACCGCGCTGTTCTACCTGCTGGAAATGCTCGATGCCGGTGCACCGAAACCGGCGTTGATCCTCGGCTTCCCGGTCGGCTTCGTCGGCGCCGCCGAATCCAAGGCGTTGCTCGCCGCCGACAGCCGCGGCGTGCCGTTCGTGATCATGCAGGGCCGCCTGGGCGGCAGCGCGATGGCCGCCGCGGCAGTCAACGCCCTGGCCACGGAGGTGGAATAATGCAGGCACGCGGACGACTGCTGGGCCTGGGCGTGGGCCCAGGCGACCCTGAGCTGATCACGGTCAAGGCCTTGCGCCTGCTGCGCGAGGCTCCGGTGGTGGCGTACTTCGTCGCCAAGGGCAAGCGCGGCAATGCCTTCGGCATCATCGAAGCGCACCTGCAGGCCGAACAGACCCTGTTGCCGCTGGTGTACCCGGTGACCACCGAAGCGCTGCCCGCGCCGCTGTCCTATGAGCAGGTGATCAGCGACTTCTACGACGAAGCCAGCCTGCAGGTGGCCGAACACCTGGATGCCGGCCGTGACGTGGCGGTGATCTGCGAGGGCGACCCGTTCTTCTATGGCTCCTACATGTATCTGCACGACCGCCTGGCCTCGCGCTACGAGGCCCAGGTGATCCCGGGCGTGTGCTCGATGCTCGGCGGCGCCTCGGTGCTCGGAGCGCCGCTGGTGTATCGCAACCAGACCCTCACCGTGCTTTCTGGCGTGTTGCCCCATGAGGAGCTCAAGCGCCGTCTGGCCGATGCCGACGCCGCAGTGATCATGAAACTGGGACGCAACTTCCCCAAGGTGCGCCAGGTGCTCGCCGAACTGGGCATGGATAGCCGTGCGCTGTACGTGGAGCGGGCGACCATGGCCAACCAGAAGATCGTCGCGCTGGACGAGGTCGACCCACAGTCCTCGCCTTACTTCTCGCTGATCATCGTGCCGGGTGAGAAATGGCAGGGATGAACAAGGCTCCGGCAATCGTCATTCTCGGCCCGGGCAGCCTGGCCACCGCGCGGCGTATCCAGGCCTGTTATCCACAGGCGCTGATCCATGGCCTGGAAGGGCGCGTTGAAGGGACCGACCGCTACTACGCAGCATTTGGCGACACCCTGCGGGCGCTGTACCAGCAGGACACACCGATCATCGCCCTGTGCGCGGCGGGTATCGTCATTCGCACCCTGGCGCCGCTGTTGAGCGAAAAAGGTGTCGAGCCACCGGTACTGGTGGTGGCCGAGGACGGCAGCGCCGTGGTGCCACTGCTCGGTGGCCTGGGTGGGGTCAACGTCATGGCCCGAGAGATCGGCGAGGCGCTGGGTGTGAGCGCGGCGATCACCACCAGTGGTGAGCTGCGCTTTGGCACCTGCCTGCTCAACCCGCCCGAGGGTTACGCACTGGCGGACCTGGAGCAGGGCAAGCGCTTCGTCTCCGACCTGCTGGCGGGCGAGACGGTGCGTGTCGAAGGCGACGCGCCGTGGCTCGAACACGCGCAGTTGCCCGCCAGTGACGAGGCGCAACGCACTATCCACGTGGGCAGCGCACTGCGTCCGGCCAGCCGGGACGAACTGCTGATCCATGCGCGTTGCGTGGTGGTGGCGGTCACGGCCGGTAGCGCCGACCTGGTGCACCAAATACGCGAGGAACTGCTGCAGGCGAACATCGCCGAGCCCGCGCTGGCCTGCCTGCTGGCGAGCGAAGCCGAGATGACGGAGCCGGCGCTGCACGAAGCTGCACAGGCACTGAATGTCGCACTGCGCTTCGCCCCGGCTGCCGAAAGCCTGGAGCGGATGCTGGCTGATGCAGTGCCGCAAGCGCGGGTAGGTTCGGCCGTCGGGCTCGCCCACGCCGTTTGCCCGGCACCTGTCGACATCGACCGCGTTGGCCGGCGCCGTGGCCGCCTGGCCGTGATCGGCCTGGGCCCTGGTGCCGCCGAGCTGATGGTACCGGCGGTCAAGGCTGAGCTGGCGCGTGCGCAGGATGTGCTGGGTTACGAAACCTACGTGCGCATGGCCGGCCCCTTCCGCAACGATCAGGTGCTGCATTGCACCGACAACCGCGAAGAGATGCAGCGCGCCCGCCATGCCTTCGAGCTGGCGGCGCAAGGGCGTTCGGTGGTGGTGGTGTCGTCGGGCGATCCGGGCGTGTTCGCCATGGCTGCCGCAGTGCTCGAAGCGCTCCACGAATCCAGTGACCCGGCCTGGCAGCGCGTCGAGCTGGAGATCCTGCCCGGTGTCTCGGCCTCGCTGGCTACCGCCGCCCAGGCAGGGGCGCCACTGGGCCACGACTTCTGCGTGATGTCGCTGTCGGACAACCTCAAGCCCTGGTCGATCATCGAGAAACGCCTCGACCTGGCGGCCCAGGCGGATCTGGTTCTGGCGTTCTACAACCCGATCTCCAAGTCCCGGCCGCATCAGCTGGGCGTGGCGCTGGAGCTGGTACGCCGCCATCGCGACGCAGGCACCCCCGTGGTGCTGGGCCGTGATATCGGCCGGCCAGGGCAGACCCTGCGGGTGGTGACCTTGGGCGAGCTGCTGCCGGAGATGGTCGACATGCGCACCATGGTGCTGGTCGGCTCCTCGACCACCTGCACCTTCCCCCGTGCCGATGGCGGCCAGTGGGTGTACACGCCACGCTGGTACCCCGCCAAGCCCTGAACGCAGCGGGGTCAGGGCAGCAGGTAGCCCTTGATCCCGGTGAAGATGATCTGCGCCGCGAGGGCGCAGACGAACAGCCCCATCAGGCGGCTGACGATCTGCAGACCCTGGTCGCCCAGGATCCGTTCGATACGGTGCGAGAGGTACAGCACCAGGCCCACGGTGAAGCTGGCCAGGGCGATGCTGACGATGGCCAGCAGCTTGTCGTCCCAGTGTGGCTGGCCCACGCCCATCACCAGCAGCGCGCCGATGGTGCCGGGGCCGACGGTGAGCGGAATGGTCAGCGGCACGATGGTCACGTCCTGCTGCACGTTGTCGGTCTGCACCGCCGACTTGCCCTGGGCCATGCCCAGCGCGGAGATGAACAGCACCGAGCCTGCGCCGATGCGGAAGGCGTCGGCGGTGATGCCGAATACCCCGAAGATCACCCGCCCGAACAGGTACAGCAGCACGCTGGCGACCAGCGTGGCAATGGCTACCCGCCAGGCCAGTTGCTTGCGCTCCTTGCTGGAGTGGCCGCGGGTCAGGCCGATGAAACATGAGAGCACGAAGAAGGGGCTGTAGAGCACGAGCATTTTCAGGTAGACGCTGAACAACTCATGGAGCATGGCGCTGGGTCCGCGACGGGAATGGGTGGCACCTGTATAGCACGGAACCTGTAGGAGCGGCTTCAACCGCGATCACCCGCGAAGCGGGTGCAAGATTGTGTGGTGGTTGCCTCGCGGCTGAAGCCGCTGCTACAGGATCTGCGTGGTGCCGTCGGACACCACCTGCCGCTGCCCCGCCCAGAACTGCACCAGCTCGCGCAATTGCGACAGCTCCACCGGCTTGGCCATGTGCCCGTCCATGCCGGCCAGGCGCGCGCGTTCCTTGTGCTCGTTGAGGATATGCGCGGTCAATGCCACCACCGGGGTGCGCGGGCGTTGGTTGGCGGTCTCCCAGGCGCGCAGCTGCTGGGTGGCGGAGAAACCGTCGAGTACTGGCATCTCGCAGTCCATCAGCACCAGGTCGTACTGTTTGGCCTTCATCGCCTGCAGGGCCTCTTCGCCGTTGCTGGCGGTATCCGGCTCGAGGTTGAGCTTGCCGAGCATGCCGCGGATGACCTTGGTCGAGATGCTGTTGTCCTCGGCCACCAGGATGCGGAAGTCGCCGGGCAGGTCCAGCGGCACCGGGGTGCCGACCGGCAGCGGCGGCGCGGCCTGCTCGCGGCCGCGCAGGGCGAGTTCCTCGGCAAGGGTGGTCTTGAGCGTGTAGCCGGCCACCGGCTTGGCCAGGATGCGCTTGACCCCGGCGTTGCGGGCGATGATCTTGCTCGGCGCGTTGCTGATGCCGGTGAGCATGACCACCAGGATGTCGTGGTTCAGGCTCGGGTCTTCCTTGATCTTCGCCGCCAGTTGCATGCCGGTCATGCCAGGCATGTTCTGGTCGAGCAGCACCGCGTCGAAATAGTCGCGCAGGTGCGCCTTGGTGCGCAGCAAGGCCAGTGCCTCCTTGCCCGACGGCACCGCGCTGACGTTCATGCCCCAGGCGCTGCATTGCTGCACCAGCACCTTGCGGCAGGTGTCGTTGTCGTCCACCACCAGCACCCGGGCGTCGCGCAGCGGGCCGTCGAGGTCGGTAGGCGGCTGCTCCAGGCGCAGCGGGTCGAGCGGCAGGGTCAGCCACAGGGTGTTGCCCATGCTGGTGCTGGTCTTGATGCCGAACTCGCCCTGCATCAGGCCGATCAGTTGCTTGGCGATCACCAGGCCCAGGTGGCCACCGAGCTTGTTGCTGGAGAGGAAGTGGCGGCTGTGCAGCTCGGCCTGCAGCAAGGCGTCGCGCTCGGCCGGCGGCATGGGCTCGCCGCTGTCCTGCACGGCGATGCGCAGGCGCGGGCTGTCGCCACGCTGGTCGAGGGCCACCACCAGCAGGATCTCGCCCTGGGTGGTGTTCTTCAGGGCGTTGTCCAGCAGGCTCGACAAGGCCTGGCGCAGGCGCGTCGGGTCGCCGCTGACCACTCGCGGCACTTGTGGCTGGGTGAAGCTGATCAGCTCGATGTTCTGCTGTTCGGCCTTGGCCCGGAAGATGTTCAGGCAGTCCTCGATCAGGGCGTTGAGGTCGAACTGCACGTCGTCCAGTTCGATCTGCCGCGACTCGAGCTTGGAGATGTCGAGGATTTCGTTGATCAGGGTGAGCAGTTCGTTGCCGGCGCTGTGGATGGTCTGCACATAGTCGCGCTGCTTGACCGACAGCGGCGTGCCGAGCAGCAGCTCGGTCATGCCCAGCACGCCGTTCATGGGGGTGCGGATCTCATGGCTGATCTTGGCCAGGAACTCGGCCTTGGCGTTGATCTCGGCGTCGCTGGCGGCCAGGGCGCGGCTGGCGCGGAAGCGCTCCTCGCTGATCCGGCGCAGGCGCTCGCTGACCGCGAGGTTGAGCAGCAGGCCGCTGACCACGGTCAGCGCCATGAGGATGCACAACAACCAGGGCGTGGAGGTGCGGGTGAGTCCCAGCAGGGCCGGTAGCAGCACCAGGCCGCCGAGGTTGAACACCAGCATCGCCACGGCGAACAGGCGCGCCGGGCCGTAGCCCTTGTACCAGTGATAGCCGCTGACCAGCAGCATGCTCACGCTGCCCAGGGCGAGCAGGGCATAGGTCATCAGGTTCAGCGGCAGCGTATCGACGAACAGCAGCACCAGGCCGCTGACGGCGGCCACCAGCATCTCCATGTGCAGCAGGCGGTTGAGCCGCGCCGAACTGCAGGGGGAGAAGAAATGCAGGGTGAAATACAATCCGGCCAGGCCAGCCAGTACCAGGGTCAGGTAGGCTGCCGGGGTCTGCGCGCTGTGCCACAGGTGCCACCAGGGGCCACTGAGGTTGAGCAGGATCAGCGCGCTGAGCAGCATCAGGCCGTGGTACAGCGCCAGCACCAGCGTGGTGCTGGAGCGTGTGTAGCCGAAGCGGATCAGGTTGTGCAGGATCAGCATGGCCAGCCCCCCGAACAGCAGGCCGAACAGCAGCGACTGGCGCTGGTCGGCAGCAGCGTGGGCGGTGGTCTCGACAGTGATGGCCGGGCGCAGCTGGTGTTCGGAAACCAGCCGCAGGTAGATATCCAGCGGTTGGTTGCTGTGCGGCAGTGGCAGCACGTGGTCCCTGCCGCGCAGGGTCGGGCTCAGGCCATCACCCTGCCGGCCATGGTGCAGCTGGCGCAGCAGTTTGCCGCCTTCCAGGGCGTAGAGGTCCAGGCGTGACAGGTCGGGGGCGAAAATGCGTACCAGTTGTTCCTGGTCGCTCGGATCCAGGCGGTAGTGCAACCACAGGGCCTGGTCGGGGAGGGCGGCATCCAGTTCTTCGAGGGCCAATGGGCTGAACTGGTTGCGGTAGCGTTCGGAGCGCACGTCGGACAGCTGCAGGTTGGCCTGTTCATCGAGCAGCGCCGACCAGCCCGCGGCCTGTTCGGCGTGTGCCGGGAGCAGGCAGAGCAGGGTCAGCAGGCTGACGATCAGGGCTATGGCAATCCGAAGCCGACGCACGACGAAATCCCTTCTTAGCTAATGTGCCGGATATCCACTATGCGCGGCGCGCCAAGGCGAAGGCAAGGCCCCGGCGGGGCCTTGACGACGAGCCGAAGGCCGTGCGCCGGGTACGGCACGACCGTTGGCTGCACTTTTACTGCTGCTCACCGCGCTCGCGGGCGATGGCCCGGTAGCCGATGTCGTTGCGGTAGAAGCTGGCGTCCCACTTGACCTGCTCGGCCAAGCGGTAGGCCTGCTGCTGGGCGGCTTCGACGGTGTCGCCCATGGCGGTGGCGCACAGTACGCGGCCACCGGCGGTGACCACCTGGCCGTCCTTCAGCGCGGTGCCGGCGTGGAACACTTTGCCTTCAAGCTTGGCGGCCGCGTCGAGGCCGCTGATCACGGCGCCTTTGGCGTAGTCGCCCGGGTAGCCACCGGCGGCCAGCACCACGCCCAGGCTAGGACGCGGATCCCACTGCGCCTCGACCTTGTCCAGGGCCTTGGCGAAGGCGGCTTCGATCAGCAGTACCAGGCTCGACTCCAGGCGCAGCATGACCGGCTGGGTTTCCGGGTCGCCGAAGCGGCAGTTGAACTCGATGACCTTGGGGTTGCCTGCCTTGTCGATCATCAGGCCGGCATACAGGAAGCCGGTGTAGACGTTGCCTTCCTCGGCCATGCCGCGCACGGTTGGCCAGATCACTTGGTCCATCACGCGCTGGTGCACGTCGGCGGTGACCACGGGGGCAGGGGAGTAGGCACCCATGCCGCCGGTGTTCGGGCCGGTATCCTGGTTGCCGACACGCTTGTGGTCCTGGCTGGTGGCCATGGGCAGCACGTTGTGGCCGTCGACCATGACGATGAAGCTGGCTTCTTCGCCGTCGAGGAACTCTTCGATCACCACGCGCGAACCGGCTTCACCGAAGGCGTTGCCGGCGAGCATGTCGCGCACGGCGTCTTCGGCTTCCTGCAAGGTCATGGCGACGATTACACCTTTACCGGCGGCCAGGCCGTCGGCCTTGATCACGATCGGCGCACCTTTCTCACGCAGGTAGGCCAGGGCCGGCTCGATCTCGGTGAAGTTCTGGTAGTCGGCAGTCGGGATCTTGTGGCGGGCCAGGAAGTCCTTGGTGAAGGCCTTGGAGCCTTCTAGCTGGGCCGCGCCCTTGGTCGGGCCGAAGCAGTCCAGGCCGCGGCTGCGGAACAGGTCCACGACACCGATCACCAGCGGCGCTTCCGGGCCGACGATGGTCAGGTCGACGTTCTTCTCGGCGAAGTCGGCCAGTTGCTCCAGGGCGGTGACGTCGATGGCGACGTTCTCGCACTTGGCTTCGCTGGCGGTGCCGGCGTTACCTGGCGCCACGAAGATTTTCTCGACCCGTGGGTCCTGGGCGACTTTCCAGGCCAGGGCGTGTTCGCGACCGCCGCTGCCGATGATCAAAACTTTCATGTCAAAACCTCGAAATCTGTCGAACGAGAGGCAGCACCCCTCGCTGTACGAGGTCGCACTGAAGCAGATGCCTGCTTCAGTGCGGCCGATTGCCATAATCAGTGGCGGAAGTGGCGCATGCCGGTGAATACCATGGCGATACCGGCTTCGTCGGCAGCGGCGATGACTTCGGCATCACGCATCGAACCACCTGGCTGGATCACCGCGCTGATACCCACTTTAGCCGCGTTGTCGATGCCATCACGGAACGGGAAGAACGCATCCGAAGCCATTACCGCGCCCTGCACTTGCAGGCCGGCATGTTCGGCCTTGATCGCGGCGATGCGCGCGGAGTTGACGCGGCTCATCTGGCCGGCGCCGACGCCGATGGTCTGGCGCTGCTTGGCGTAGACGATGGCGTTGGACTTGACGAACTTGGCCACTTTCCAGGCAAACACCAAGTCGTGGATTTCCTGCTCGGTCGGCGCACGCTTGGTGACGATCTTCAGGTCGTCGGCAGTGATCATGCCGATATCGCGGCTCTGCACCAGCAGGCCACCGTTGACGCGCTTGAAGTCCCAACCGGCGGCGCGCTCGGCTGGCCACTCGCCGCACTCCAGCAGACGCACGTTCTGCTTGGCGGCCACGACTTCGCGGGCGGCCTGGGAGATTTTCGGGGCAATGATCACTTCGACGAACTGGCGCTCGACGATGGCTTTGGCGGTTTCGCCGTCCAGCTCGCGGTTGAAGGCGATGATGCCGCCGAATGCCGACTCGGTGTCGGTGGCGTAGGCCAGGTCGTAGGCCTTGCGGATACCGCCTTCGTCTTCAGGCACCACGGCCACGCCGCACGGGTTGGCGTGCTTGACGATCACGCAGGCCGGCTTGACGAAGCTCTTCACGCACTCCAGCGCGGCGTCGGTATCGGCCACGTTGTTGAACGACAGCTCCTTGCCTTGCAGCTGGATGGCGGTGGAAATGCTGGCCTCGCCCTTCTTGGCCTCGACGTAGAACGCCGCGCTCTGGTGCGGGTTCTCGCCGTAGCGCATTTCCTGGGCCTTGACGAACTGGCTGTTGAAGGTGCGCGGGAACTCGCTGCGATCTTCGGTGGACAGGGTGTCCTTGGCCTGGTCGATGGTGCCCATGTAGTTGGCGATCATGCCGTCGTAGGCGGCGGTGTGCTCGAAGGCCTTGAGCATCAGGTCGAAGCGCTGGGCGTAGGTCAGGCCGCCGGCTTTCAGGCCTTCGACAATGCCGGCGTAATCGCTGGCGTTGACCACGATGGCCACGTCCTTGTGGTTCTTCGCCGCGGAACGGACCATGGTCGGGCCGCCGATGTCGATGTTCTCGATGGCTGTCGGCAGGTCGCAGCCCGGCTTGCTGATGGTGGCTTCGAACGGGTACAAGTTGACCGCGACCAGGTCGATCGGCTTGATGCCATGCTCGTTCATGATGGCGTCGTCGGTGCCGCGACGGCCCAGGATGCCGCCGTGGATCTTCGGATGCAGGGTCTTGACCCGGCCGTCCATCATTTCGGCGAAGCCGGTGTAGTCGGCCACTTCCACCGCGTTGACGCCGTTGTCCTTGAGCAGCTTGTAGGTGCCGCCGGTGGACAGGATCTCGACACCGAGCTGTTGCAGCTCCCGGGCGAATTCGAGGATACCGGTCTTGTCGGAGACGCTGATCAGGGCGCGGCGGATCGGCAGGCGGGTAGTCTGGTCGGTCATTTCAGATTCCATAACGCGGTGGAGTCAGCAAAAAAGGCGCCTTTTTGCATGAGCGCCTTTTCTGGTTGGGGTTCTGGCCTTACAACAGATCGTACTGCTTGAGCTTCTTGCGCAGCGTGCCTCGGTTGAGCCCGAGCATCTCGCTGGCTTTGGTCTGGTTGCCCTTTACGTAGTTCATCACGCATTCGAGCAGCGGCGCCTCGACTTCCGAGAGCACCAGGTTGTACACGTCCGTGACGGTAGCGCCTTCCAGGTGGGCGAAGTAGTTGTGCAGCGCCTTCTCGACGCTGTCGCGCAGGGTCTGGCCCTCCTCGCTCGGCGTGTTCAGGTGCTGCTTGAGGTTGGCGTTGTCGCTCACGGGCGTTGTTCCACTCACTAATGTCTCGGTCATCATCGTCATGCGGCCACCCCTTGTTCGTCCTCTGTCCCAAGGCTCTGTCGACGTTCGGCAAAATAAGCCTGAACGTTGGCGCACTGCGCTTGTGTGTCTTGCAAAGCGTTGAACTGGCTGCGGAACTCCTTGCCGCCAGGTCGGGTTGCCAGGTACCAGCCAACGTGCTTGCGGGCGATCCGCACGCCCATCACATCGCCATAGAAGGCATGCAGCGCGGCCAGGTGTTCCAGCAGAATGCGTTCCACTTCGTCCAGCGCCGGGGTGGGCAGGTGCTCGCCCGTGCGCAGGTAATGCTCGATCTCGCGGAAAATCCACGGCCGCCCTTGGGCGGCACGGCCGATCAGCAGGCCGTCGGCGCCGGTGGCATGCAGCACCGCCCGGGCCTTTTCCGGCGAAGTGATGTCGCCGTTGGCGAAAACCGGGATCGACACCGCCTGCTTGATCGCGGCGATGGTGTCGTACTCGGCGTCACCGGTGTACAGGTCGGCGCGTGTGCGGCCATGCACCGCCAGCGCCTGGATGCCGGCCTGTTCGGCGATCTTCGCCACGTTCAGGCCGTTCTTGCTTGCCCGGTCCCAGCCGGTGCGGATCTTCAGCGTCACCGGCACGTCCACGGCGCCGACGACGGCGTGGAGGATTTCGGTGACCAAGGCTTCATCTCTCAATAAAGCAGAGCCTGCGGCCTTGTTGCAGACTTTTTTTGCCGGGCAACCCATGTTGATGTCGATGATCTGCGCGCCGGCCTCGACATTGGCCCGGGCCGCCTCGGCCATCATCTGCGCATCGCCGCCGGCGATCTGCACCGAGCGTGGCTCGGGATCGCTTTCATGTATGCGGCGCAGGCTCGACTTGCGGCTATTCCACAGACGCATGTCGCTGGAGACCATCTCCGAGACCACCATGCCCGCTCCCAGACGCTTGCACAGGGTACGGAAAGGTTGGTCCGTGACGCCGGCCATCGGGGCCAGGATCAGGTTGTTCTGCAGTGTGTAAGGGCCGATGCGTACCGCCGACATAGGTGTTCCCTGTTGTGGGGCCGAATCATTGGAGTCGAAAAAGGGATGGCATGATACCCGCTCTCGATGACCGGATAAAGATGAATCTGGATAAAATCTGAACAGTTGCGGCGTTATGACATCCAGTGCCAAGCGGCAAGCTTCAAGCTGCAAGAGGGCTGCGGACAGGCATTTACCTGCGGTGTGAAGCTTGCCGCCTGTCGCTTACTCCGGCGAACGGAAGCTCAGGCTGTAGTTCACCGCCTTCGGCCCAGGGTCGAGGATGTCCAGGGCGATGTGGATCGGCGTCTGGCTGGGCATCTCGCCGCGCCCGGCCAGCTCGCCCGACAGGTACTCGCTTGGTTTGAAGCGCCGGCTGGCGATCAGCTGGCCGTTGAGGTCGGCGAAGCGCAATTCGAGAAGGGGGAAGGGCTGGGCGAAGGGCGCGCGGTTGTAGATGATCGCGTCGACGATCAGCGCCCCTTTGAAGTCCGGGTGGCTGCGCACTACCAGATTGCTGCTTTTGATCCGCGAGATGTCTACGCGGGTCGGCACCTGGCAGCCGAACATCGGGCACAGCTGCTGGAACCAAGGGCGATACTGGTCCTGGCGGGCCATTTCGTCGAAGTGGAACCAGACGTACTGGAATGCCAGCAGGCCCGCGGCCAGCAGTGTCAGGAAACCCCACAGCAGGCGTTTGCCCCAGTTCGGGGCGGGCTTTTCCCAGCCCAGCTGCAACGGGTCGTCGACCACGTCGACCAGCGGCTCCTTGCGCGCGCGTTCGGGCTTGGCGGCCAGGCTCGGTTCCAGGCGTTGCCCGGGATGTTCTTCGGGGTCATAGTCGCGGGCCGAGAACGGCGCGCTGTGCACCTCGTCGTCAAGCGCCGAAAGGCCCTTCTCCGGCAAGGGTTCGTCGTGGTTGGGCAACTGCCGCGAGGGTTCGTCGAGTGGCTGATTGCGCACTGGAGGCTCATCGTCCAGCTCGAGGCTGGTCGCGCCGAGGGTAGGCTCGGTGCGCTCGTCGTCGGCCGGCGCCAGGTCCAGCGGCTCCTGCTCGACCAGCATCGGTGCGTCCTCGCGCTCCTGCGCAGGCTCACGGTCGCCGTCAGTGGCGGTGCCGAACGGTTCATCGCCAGGCCCATCGCCGAGCTGATCGTCGCGGCGGGCCTGGAGCATGCCTTTGGCCGGGGCGGCGCGCCGATCACCCGGGCTGCGCCGTTCAAGGCGCGCCAGCTCCTGGTCGAGATCGAGGGCATCCAGTTCCTCGGCCGTGACCGTCCAGTTGTCCTCGCTCGGTGCCGGCGGGGCGGCCTCCGGTTGCACGGCTGCGGGCGCTGGCACGGCCGGCTCGGCTGCCGGCGCCGGCGCACGGGTGTCGCCTTCGCCAGCCGCGGCGCGATTCTGCTCCAGCAGTTGTTTCGCCGCGTTGAACACCTGCAGGCATTGGCCGCAGCGCACCACGCCGCGGGCCACGCTCAACTGGTGATGGGTGACGCGAAAGCTGGTCTGGCAATGCGGGCACTGGGTGACGAAACTGTCGGTCATGCGGCTGTCCGGGAAGCTGTGCAGGAGTTGAGTCTAGGCGCGCTTAGCGGCGGCGACCACTGATACGTACCCAGCCGTCGCGCACGACGATCGGGTCCAGGTCGAAGTCGGCGGCATAGGCGGCGGCCACTTCCTCACCCTGTTCGGCGAGGATGCCCGACAGCGCCAGCAGGCCGCCGGGGCGCACCAGGCCGGACAACTGCGGCGCCAGCGATACCAGCGGGCCGGCCAGGATGTTCGCGACCAGCACGTCGGCCTGCATGGCCGGCATCTGCTCGGGCAGGTACAGGTCGAACGTGTCGTCGGCAATGCCGTTGCGCTGGGCGTTGTCACGCGAGGCCTCGATAGCCTGCACGTCGATGTCGGTGCCGACCGCGTGGCGGGCGCCGAGCAGCAGCGCGGCAATGGCCAGGATGCCCGAGCCGCAGCCGAAGTCGAGCACTTGCGTGCCTTGCAGCTGCTGGCCGTCGAGCCATTCCAGGCACAGCGCGGTGGTCGGGTGGGTACCCGTGCCAAAGGCCAGGCCCGGGTCGAGCAGCAGGTTCACCGCGTCCTTTTCCGGGGCTTCGTGCCAGCTCGGCACGATCCACAGGCGCTGGCCGAAGCGCATCGGCTGGAAGTTGTCCATCCAGCTGCGCTCCCAGTCCTGGTCCTCGATCACCTCGGCGTGGTACTCGGGCAGCTCGGCGCCGGTCAGCAGGCGCAGGTGGGCGAACACCTGCTCGGGCTCGGCATCGGCCTCGAACAGCGCCAGCAGGTGCGTGTGCGACCACAGCGGGGTGGTGTTGAGGTCCGGTTCGAAGATCGGCTGGTCTTCTGCGTCCATGAAGGTCACCGAGACGGCGCCCACTTCAAGCAGGGCGTCTTCGTAGGTTTCGGCTTGTTCCGGGCTGATGGCCAGGCGTACTTGCAGCCAGGGCATGGCGGGCACCTTTGGTAAATCGACAGGGGCAGCCCGAGGCTGCGCGAAAAGGCCGCCAGTTTACTTGAGTGCGTGGGGTTTGTGCAGGACGCAGTTGTGCTGGCGGCTTTGCCGGCGCCATCGCGGGGCTAGCCCGCTCCCACCAGAGAGCGGGGCTGCCTTGCGGTTCAGAGACTGCGCGCCCGCGTCACCCGGTCCACCAGGTACACAAGCCCGTGATAATCGATGCCACTGTGGCTCGACAGGCCGATCTCGCAGGTGCGGCTGGTGGAGATCCCCTCGCTGCAATACTGCACCGCGTCCTTGAGGGTACGCAGCGAATGGGCGTTGAGCTCAGGTGTGGTGAAGCCCTTGTCGCCGGCGAAGCCGCAGCAATGGATGCCTTCGGGGATCACCACCTGCTTGCTGCAGCGCCGCGCCAGGTCGATCAGCGCCTGGCTTTCGCCCAGGTGCTGGGTGCTGCAGGTCACGTGCACCGCCACGGGCTCGTCCTGGGGGGTGAACTCCAGCTTGTCGACCAGGTGGGTGCGGATGAAGCGCACCGGGTCGTACAGGTCCAGCCGCGATTCGCCCAGGTCCTGCACCAGGCGCAGGGTGCAGGGGCTGGTGTCGCAGTAGATCGGGTCAAGGCCGCCGCGGCTGGCGTGCAGTAGTGCGTTGATCAGTTCCTGGCGCTTGTGCTCGGCCTGCTCGGGGTAGCCCTTGGAGGCGAACGGCTGGCCGCAGCACAGACTGTCGGCGTTGTCCGGGAACACTACCTGGTAGCCGGCCTTCTCCAGCAGGGCACGGGTCTTGTCCAGCAGCGAACTCTGCTCGCGGTCGGCATAGGCCGGGCCCATCACCCGCGAAACACAGGCGGCCAGGTAGACCACGCGAGGGCGGGCGTCGTGGCTCGCGGTGCTGAACTCGAAGGCCCGCAGTGGCTGCGGCATGGCGGGGGTCCACTGTGGCAGGCGGCCTTTGCTGGCCTTGCTCAGGCGGGCGCTGAGCCGGCTCATGCGCGGGGCACCGAGCAGCTTGCGCGCGCCATTGGCGGCGGCCAGCGTGAAGCGCGCGCCGCGCAAGGTGGCGTGAAAATGCTCGGCCAGCCAGTCGGCGGTCTTGCCGTGCTCGGCCGCCTGACCGCGCAGCTTCTTCACCAGCTCGCCGGTGTTGATGCCCACCGGGCAGCGCTGGGCGCACAGGCCGGTGGCGGCACAGGTGTCGATGCCCTGGTACTGGTAGGTGCGCAGCAGTTCGCGGGTATCAACGCCGGCGCGTTTCTTCGCCTGGATGTCGCGCCACATGACGATGCGCTGGCGCGGGCTCAAGGTAAGGCCTTTCGACGGACACACCGGCTCGCAGAAACCGCACTCGATGCACTTGTCGACGATCTCGTCGGCGGCCGGCAGCGGCTTGAGGTTCTTCAGGTGGATGTCGGGGTCCTCGCTCAGCACCACATCGGGGTTGAGGATGCCGTTGGGGTCGAGCAGGCGCTTGAGCTTCCACATCAGCTGGTAGGCGTCATGCCCCCATTCCAGTTCGACGAAGGGCGCCATGTTGCGCCCGGTGCCGTGCTCGGCCTTGAGCGAGCCGCCGAATTCCACTGCCACCAGCTGCGCCACGTCGTCCATGAAGGCCTGGTAGCGCTCCACTTCCTCGGCGCTGTTGAAGCCCTGGGTGAAGACGAAGTGCAGGTTGCCTTCCAGGGCGTGGCCGAAAATGATCGCCTCGTCATAGCGGTGCTTGTCGAACAGCTGGATCAGGCGGTTGACGCCTTCGGCCAGTTGTTCGATGGGGAAGGTCACGTCCTCGATGATCACCGTGGTGCCGGTCTGGCGCACGGCGCCGACGGCGGGGAAGGTGTCCTTGCGGATCTTCCACAGCTGGTTGTACACCGCCGGGTCTTCGCTGAACGCGACCTTCTGCTCCAGCGGGTAGTCGTCGATGGACGCCATCACCTGCTCGAGCTGCTCGTGCAGCAGGCTCTGGCTGGCGGCGCGGCACTCGATCAGCAGGGCGCAGGCGTTGGCCGACAGGTCCTTGACCCACGCCGGCATGCCCGGCATCTCCTGCACCGAGCGCAGGCTGCGGCGGTCGAGCAGCTCAACGGCGGAGACTGGCTGGCGCTTGAGCACGGTCACGGCGCGGCAGCAGCTTTCGACGCTGGGGAACACCAGCAGGGCGCTGGCCTTGTGCGGGTGGTCGGGCACGGTGTTGTAGGTGACGGCGCTGATGAAACCAAGGGTGCCTTCGGAACCGACCAGCAGGTGCTGCAGGATATCGAGCGGCTGGTCGTAGTCCACCAGTGCGTTGAGTGATAGCCCCGTGGTGTTTTTCAGCCGGTACTTGTGCCGGATGCGCTCAGCCAGCGCGGTGTTGGCGCGGGTCTCGCGGCCAAGGCGGGCCAGTTCGTCCAGGAGGCCGGCGTGGCTGTGCTCAAAGGCGGCGACGCTGGCCGGGTCCTCGCTGTCCAGGCGAGTGCCGTCGGCCAGCACCAGGCGCAGGCCGGCGAGGGTGTGATAGGTGTTCTGCGCGGTGCCGCAGCACATGCCGCTGGCATTGTTGGCGACGATGCCGCCGATCTTGCAGGCGTTGATCGATGCCGGGTCCGGGCCGATCTTGCGCCCATAGGGGGCCAGCCAGGCATTGGCCTGGGCGCCGATCACGCCGGGCTGTAGTCGGATCTGCCCGCCCTGGTGGCGAATCTCCCGGCCATTCCAGTTGTCGCCGAGCACGATCAGCACCGAGTCGCTGATGGCCTGGCCGGACAGGCTGGTGCCGGCGGCGCGGAAGGTCACCGGCACCCGGTCGCGCTGGGCCAGCTGGATCAGCGCGACTACTTCGTTCTCGGACTCCACGCGCAGCACCAGCTTGGGGATCAGCCGGTAGAAGCTGGCGTCGGTGCCGAAGGCCAGGGTCGAGGTCGGGTCGTCGAAGCGGCGTTCGGCGGGGATCAGGCGCTCGGCATCACGCAGGAACGCGGCGGGCAGGCTCATGCAATCTCCTCGCGGGGCCGCGGCGTCTGGTGCGCGGCGTGCCCCGGGTATTCAGGCGTTGGTGGGCGCTCAGGCGCCCAGTTCGCGGACCAGCGAGTCTTTGCTGATCTCGCCGATGGACTTGGCGCCGGTCAGCACCATGGCCACGCGCATCTCTTTCTCGAACAGCTCCAGCAGGTTCTTCACCCCGGCCTCGCCGTGGGTGGCCAGGGCATAGAGGAAGGCGCGGCCGATCAGCACGCTGTCGGCGCCCAGGGCGATCATGCGCACCACATCGAGGCCGCTGCGGATGCCGGAGTCGGCGAGGATCTTGATATCGCCCTTCACCGCGTCGGCGATGGCCGGCAGGGCGCGGGCGCTGGACAGCACGCCATCGAGCTGGCGACCGCCGTGGTTGGAGACGACGATGCCGTCGGCGCCGAACTTGACCGCGTCGCGGGCGTCATCGGCGTCGAGGATGCCCTTGATGATCATCGGGCCGTCCCAGAATTCGCGGATCCACTCCAGGTCTTTCCAGGAGATGGACGGGTCGAAGTTGTTGCCCAGCCAGCCGATGTAGTCGGCAAGGCCCGTGGGGTTGCCGCGGTAGGCGGAGATATTGCCCAGGTCGTGGGGGCGGCCCATCACGCCGACGTCCCACGCCCATTGCGGGTGGGTCATCGCTTGCAGTACGCGGCGCAGCGGGCCGTTGGCGCCGCTCATGCCGGAGTGGGCATCGCGGTAGCGCGCGCCGGGCACGGGCATGTCGACGGTGAACACCAGGGTCTTCACTCCGGCGGCCTTGGCGCGCTCCAGGGCGTTGCGCATGAAGCCGCGGTCCTTGAGCACATACAGCTGGAACCACATCGGCCGGTCGATGGCCGGGGCCACTTCTTCGATCGGGCACACCGATACCGTCGACATCGTGAACGGAATGCCATGGGCCGCCGCTGCGCGTGCCGCCTGCACTTCGCCACGGCGGGCGTACATGCCGGTGAGGCCGACCGGGGCCAGGGCCACGGGCATGCTCAGGGTTTCGTCGAACAGCTGCGTCTGCAAGCTCAGCTCGGACATGTTCTTCAGCACGCGCTGGCGCAAGGCGATGCCGGCCAGGTCCGAGACGTTGTGGCGCAGGGTGTGTTCGGCGTAGGCGCCGCCGTCGGCGTAGTGGAACAGGAAGGGAGGCAGCTTGCGTTGGGCCGCGGCGCGATAGTCGGTGGAGGCGGAAATGATCATGGATTCTCGCAGCGTTGCTTGTGGGGAATGCCGGGCGCGTCAAGGCGCCCGGCCCCTGTCACTTTAGTGATGAACCAGCATGCCAGTGAGCCAGTAGGCCTGGACCAGAGTAATCAGGCCGACGATGGTGGCGAAGAACAGGCTGTGCTTGACGGTGAAGCGGAACAGGTCGGATTCCTTGCCGACCAGGCCTGTGGCGGCGCAGGCCACGGCGATCGACTGCGGCGAGATCATCTTGCCGGTCACGCCGCCACTGGTGTTGGCCGCCACAAGCAGGGTGTCGTTGACCCCGATCTGGTGCGCGGTAGTAGCCTGCAGCGAGCTGAACAGGGCGTTGGACGAGGTATCCGAACCGGTCAGGAACACGCCCAGCCAGCCGAGGAACGGCGAGAAGAACGGGAACGCCGCGCCGGTGCCGGCCAACACCAGGGCCATGGTCGAAGACATGCCCGAGTAGTTGGTGACGAAGGCGAAGGCCAGCACCATGCCGATCGACAGGATCGGCCAGCGCAGTTCCCAGAAGGTTTCTTTGAAAGTGGTAAGACCAGTTTTGAAGTTGATCTTCAGCACCCACATCGAGATCAGTGCCGAGAGGAAGATCGCGGTGCCGGTGGCGGAGATCGGGTCGAGCTTGAACACCGCCGGCATGGCGGTGGGCGCTGTGACGATTGGTGCGGTCTTGACCACCAGCTGGTCGAGGTGCGGGATGGCGAAGTTGAACACGAAGTTGTACATCGCGCCGCCCGGGGCGAAGGCCGCCTTGAACGGTTTCAGGGTCCAGATGGTCACCAGCACGGTGAGGATCAGGAACGGTGACCAGGCCTTGAAGATCTCGCCAAAGCTGTACGGGCTCGGTTGGCTGCCGCTGGATTGCACGACGGCGGCGCCGACACTGCCCTTGGCTTCGGCGAACGCGCGCTTGGGCTGCCAGACCTTGAGGAACAGGGTCAGGGCGATCAGGCTGGCCAGGGCCGAGGTGATGTCGGGCAGCTCCGGGCCGATGAAGTTGGAGGTGAAGTACTGGGTGACGGCGAAGCTCAGGCCGGCCACCAGGGCGGCAGGCCAGGTCTCTTTCACGCCGCGCACGCCGTCCATCATGAACACCAGCCAGAACGGCACGAACAGCGACAGCAGCGGCAGTTGGCGGCCGGTCATGGCGCCGATGTGGAAGGCATCGATGCCAGTCACCTGGCCGGCGACGATGATCGGGATGCCCAGGGCGCCGAAGGCCACCGGGGCGGTGTTGGCGATCAGGCACAGGCCGGCGGCGTACAGTGGGTTGAAGCCCAGGCCCACCAGCAGCGCGGCGGTGATCGCTACCGGGGCGCCGAAGCCGGCCGCGCCTTCGAGGAAGGCGCCGAAGCAGAAGCCGATCAGCAGTACTTGCAGGCGCTGGTCGTCGGTGATCGACAGTACCGAGCTGCGGATGACTTCGAACTGGCCACTCTTGACCGTGAGTTTGTAGAGGAACACCGCGGCGACGATGATCCAGGCAATCGGCCACAGGCCGTAGAGGAAGCCATAACTCGCAGCGGCCAGTGCCATGTCGACAGGCATCTGGAAGGCGAAGATCGCCACCAGGATCGACAGTGCCAGGGTGATGCTGCCGGCGACGTGGCCCTTGAGGCGGAACACGGCGAGGGCGAGGAAGAAGAACACGATTGGGATGACCGCCGCCAGCGCGGACAGGCCAAGGCTACCAAGCGGGGTATAGAGTTGTTGCCAGGTTTGCATATGGGGTGGCCCCTAATTGTTGTTGGTCAAGGCACTGGCATTGGATAATTGGTAAGACCAATTTACAATGGCTGGTCGCTAGGTTAAGAGCGCCACGCAGGGTGTGTCAATTTGTCCTGTGGGAAACTTTGGTCGGATGCCGATGAGCGGGCATCTGATTGGCTGGGAAAAACGCCGCCTGACGGCTGTCGGCGCAAGCCGGATAGGCGCAGAATAGGCGCCCCCGGATTGGCATCCCCGGGGTTCGTGGAGAGCATGTGATGGTTTTTGATCAGGTCCGCCAGCGGCGCCTGTCCGACGACATCGTCGATCGGTTGGAAGGGATGATTCTCGAAGGCACCCTCACCTCGGGTCAGCGCCTGCCGGCCGAGCGCGCCCTGGCCGAGCAGTTCGGCGTGTCGCGGCCGTCGTTGCGCGAGGCTATCCAGAAGCTGGTGGCCAAGGGCTTGCTGGTCAGTCGCCAGGGCGGCGGCAACTATGTGGCCGAGTCATTGGGCTCGACCTTCAGCGACCCCTTGCTGAAGCTGCTCGAATCCAGCCCCGAGGCGCAGCGTGACCTGCTGGAGTTTCGTCATACGCTGGAGGCGTCCTGCGCCTACTACGCGGCGCAGCGCGCCACCGAGCCGGATCGTGAGCGGCTGAAGACTGCGTTCGACGCCTTGCAGGACTGCTACAACCGTGTCGGTGAGGTGGATCGGGCGGAGGAGGGGGCTGCCGATGCTCGCTTCCATCTGGCCATTGCCGAGGCCAGCCACAATGCCGTGTTGTTGCACACTATTCGCGGGTTGTTCGACCTGCTCAAGCGCAATGTGGTGACCAACATTGGCGGCATGTACCAACAACGCACTGAGACCCGCGACATGCTGATCAGCCAGCATCGCGAGTTGTACCTGGCGATTGTCGAAGGGCGTGCGGAGGACGCGCGGGAGGTTTCCAGCCGGCACATCCTGTATGTGCAGGAGGTGCTGCAGGAGGCGCAGCAGGAAGCACAGCGGGTTGCGCGGGCGGAGCGGCGCAGCGGGCGCTGATTCTGGGCTTCGTGGGAGCGGGCTGGCCCCGCGATCGCGCTAGCATGGGCAGCGGTGCTGCCTGGCCTGGCGCGATCGCGGGGCAAGCCCGCTCCCACGGGAAAGGTCAGGCCGAGCCTTACTCTTCCTTGCCCTTGTTGCGCATCGTGCGCTGCAGCTCGCGGTTGGAGTCGCGCTCGCGCACGGTATCGCGCTTGTCGAACTCCTTCTTGCCCTTGCCGAGTGCGATCTCACACTTGATCAGGTGCTTGCTCCAGTACAGCGACATCGCCACGCAGGTGTAGCCCTTCTGCGCCACGGCCGCTTCCAGGCGCTCGAGCTCGCGCTTGTTCAGCAGCAGCTTGCGGGTGCGGATGGGGTCGGCAATGACGTGGGTGCTGGCGGTGTTCAGTGGGGTGATGTGGCTGCCGAACAGCCAGGCTTCGCCATCCTTGAGCAGCACGTAGCTGTCGGTCAGGTGCGCCTTGCCGGCCCGCAGGCTTTTTACTTCCCAGCCGGACAGGACCAGCCCGGCCTCGAACTTGTGTTCGATGAAGTAATCGTGTCGCGCTTTCTTGTTCTGCGCGATGGTCCCGGTCGGATGCTTCTTTTGTTTAGCCATAGGGGCGGCATTATAGGCAGTCGCCGCGTCCTCGGCTACGGGGTTTAGCTGCGCTTGAGCCTGTTGTGTGAATCCCGGACAATGCAACCCACGCTCTGCCGCGCAGAGCCGTTTTCAAGGCGCTGACAAGCGCTGCCGCCCAGTTTGGAAGTGACGCCTGGATGACTACCCATATTCAACGCTCCGCTCTGCTGCCGTACCCTGCCCAGGCGCTCTACAACCTGGTCAACGATGTGGCGAGCTACCCGGAGTTCCTGCCCTGGTGCTCGGCGTCCACAGTGCTCGAGGCCAGTGATACGCACATGCGCGCCAGGTTGGAAGTGGCCAAGGGTGGCATGAGCCAGCAGTTCATCACGCGCAATGTGCTGGTGCCGGGGCAGTCGATCGAGATGAACCTGGAAGAGGGGCCGTTCACCCAGTTGCATGGGCTGTGGGTGTTCAAGTCGCTGGGAGAAAAGGCCTGCAAGATCAGCCTCGACCTGTCGTTCGACTACGCCGGTGCCCTGGTGCGGGCCACCTTGGGGCCACTGTTCAACCAGGCAGCCAACACTATGGTCGATGCCTTCTGCCAGCGGGCCAAGCAGCTCAATGGTTGAGGGTGCGCGTGGCGGGTGAGTAAACTCCGTCATTCATGCAGGCAATAAAAAGCCCGGAAACGATCCGGGCTTTTTAGTATCGGCGCATTTACTGCGGCGAAGTTTCCAGCGGTGCTGGTGTTGGCACCGGGGTGGTCTCGACGTTGTCGATTTCCTTTTGCAGCGAGTCTTCCAGCGAGCCTGGCTTGGCCGGCTTCTCGGATTGGCTCGGTTGCTTGTCCGGGTTGACTGTAGTGTCGCCGCTGCCGCCGAGGATTTCCTGGTCGCGGCTGACGCCTGGCATGAAGTCGCCTGAGAGGTTGACCAGTTGGTCGTTCTCGTTGAAGAAAATGCTCATGCGCTCTTGCTGGCGCTGGCCGCCGCCAGGCTGCAGGCTGTAGAGGTAATCCCAGCGATTGGTGTGGAAAGTGTCCTGCAGCAGGGGGTTACCCATGATAAACCTTACTTGTCGGCGGGTCATTCCCGGGCGCAATTGGTCTATCATGTCCTGCGTGACGACATTGCCCTGCTGGATGTCGATTTTGTAAACCCCGGGAAACGAGCAACCGGCGAGTGCGAGCAGTCCCACGAGGGTGAGGCTGTTTAGCAAGAGCTTGGTGTTTTGCATCGGTGGGCGACTTCCACTATCTTGGCTGGACAACGTAAACCCCGATCATACCCGTATTAAGAGAAGCTGCGAAGCAGCATCGGCGAGAAAGCTGACCATGGTTGAAAATAGCGAATTGCGCAAAGCGGGCCTCAAGGTAACCCTGCCTCGAGTAAAGATTCTTCAGATGCTCGACTCCGCCGAGCAGCGTCACATGAGTGCCGAGGATGTGTACAAGGCGCTGATGGAAGCTGGCGAAGATGTCGGTCTGGCGACCGTGTACCGCGTACTGACCCAATTCGAAGCGGCGGGCCTGGTGGAGCGCCACAACTTTGATGGCGGCCACGCGGTGTTCGAGCTGGCGGATGGCAAGCACCACGATCACATGGTCAACGTGGACAGCGGTGAAGTCATTGAATTCTTCGATGCCGAAATCGAGAAGCGCCAGAAAGAGATTGTTGCCGAGCATGGCTTCGAGCTGGTGGACCACAATCTGGTGCTGTACGTACGTAAAAAGAAGTAACGATTGAATCGTTATTGACGACAAAGGCGACCTTCGGGTCGCCTTTGTGCGTTTTGGGTTGGGCTCGCTTCGGCCGCTCAGGTCTTGCTGGTCACCACCATCTTGCGCGCATGGGCCAGCGACTCCTTGGTGAGGTCGATGCCGCCCAGCATCCGCGCCACTTCCTCGACCCGCTCGCGCTTGCCCAGGCTGGCCACGGCGGTGTGTGTGGTGTCGCTGTTGCGCACCTTGTGCACGAACAGGTGGTGATGCCCTTGGGCGGCTACCTGTGGCAGGTGGGTCACGGTCAGCACCTGGCCGCGTTCGCCGAGGCGGCGAAGCAATTGGCCGACGATCTCGGCGGTCGGGCCGCCGATACCCACGTCGACTTCGTCGAATACCAGGGTCGGAATGCGTGAAGTCTGTGCGGTGATCACCTGGATCGCCAGGCTGATGCGTGACAGCTCGCCGCCTGAGGCCACCTTGGCCAGGCCCTTGAGTGGCTGACCAGGGTTGGCGCTGACCAGCAGCTCGATCTGCTCCAGGCCGTGGGGCGAGAGGTCAGTGCTTTCGAAGGGGGTGAGTTCGATGCAGAAACGCCCGCCTGGCATGCCCAGGCGCTGGATTTCCTGCTCCACTGCGGTGGCCAGCTGTTTGGCCGCCTGCTGGCGCAGGGCGCTGAGCTCAATGGCCTTCTCTTTATAGTGCTGGGCGAAGGCCGCGAGCTCCTCGCCCAGCCGCTCGATCGATTCGTCGCTGGCATTCAGGCCCTCCAGCTCTTCCATCAGTCGCTGTTGCAGGTGCGGAAGTTCGGTGGGGTGCACGCGGTGTTTGCGCGCGAGGGTATAGATAGTGTCCAGGCGTTCTTCGAGGGTCTGCAGGCGCATCGGGTCGGCATCGAAGTTGTCGAGGAAGCGGTTGAGTTCGCCGACGGCCTCCTCCACCTGGATCTGCGCGCTGGCAATCAGGTTGACCGCCTCGCCCAGTGCCTTGGGTGCATTGCCTACCGCGCCGAGGCGATTGAGGCTCATGGTCAGGGCGCTCAGTACGTTGCCCGAATCGCTTTCGCTGCACTGCTCGATGACCTGGCGGCAGATGCCGAAGAGTGCCTCGGCGTTGGTCAGGTTCTTGTGCTCCTGCTCCAGCTGTTCCAGCTCGTTTTCGCCAAGGCCGAGGTTGTCGAGTTCTTCCAGCTGGTAGCTGAGCAACTGGTGGCGCGCCCGCTGCTCGTCGCCGGAGTTGCTCAGGCGCTCCAGCTCCTGGCGCGTCTGGTTCCAGCGCTTGGCGGCCAACTGCACCTGGCGGGCCAGGTCGGTGGCGCCGGCGTACTCGTCCACCAGGCGGCGATGGGTGTCGGTTTTCAGTAGTGACTGGTGTTCGTGCTGGCTGTGGATGTCGATCAGCAGCTCGCCCAACGCCTTGAGGTCGCCCAGCGGGCAGGGGGTGCCATTGATGTAGCCGCGGCTGCGGCCCTCGGCGGTGATCACCCGGCGCAGGATGCACGGGCCGTCGCTTTCCAGGTCACGCTCGGCGAGCCAGGCGTGCGCCTCGGGGATGTCGACCAGGTCGAAGGTGGCGAGGATGTCCGCCTTGTCGGTGCCCGGGCGCACCACGCCGCTGTCGGCGCGATCGCCAAGGGCCAGGCCGAGGGCGTCGAGCATGATCGACTTGCCGGCCCCGGTCTCGCCGGTGATGACGGACATGCCGCGGGCGATCTCGAGGTCGAGGTGTTCGACGATGGCGTAGTTGTGGATGGACAGGTGCACCAGCATTGGGGCGGCTCCCGAGGGGTCGTGTCTGGATATTTATACAGTGCTTTTCGCGAGTCTGCCAATAGCCGGTCGACGAATGTAGAAAAGCACCTGCCCCCTTGAACCTGGTTTTTCCGACCCCATATAGCCGGCATGACATGGCGAGCCTGGCTCGCACGACAGAAATCGTGGAGGAGAAACCCAATGGCTGACGAACAGCTGGATGAGAAGAACCTGAATTCCGAAGAAGCCGGTGCAGCAACCGCCGACGCGCGCGTTCTGGAGCTCGAAGAGCAGCTGGCCGCCGCCAAGGATCAATCCCTGCGCGCCGCCGCCGACCTGCAGAACATCCGTCGCCGTGCCGAGCAGGACGTCGAGAAGGCGCACAAGTTCGCCCTGGAGAAATTCTCCTCCGACCTGTTGCCGGTGATCGACAGTCTGGAGCTGGCCCTGGCGCACTCCAGCGCCGAAGACGAGAACGTCAAGAAGATCCGTGAAGGTGTCGAGCTGACCCTGAAGATGTTCCAGGACACCCTCAAGCGCTACAACCTTGAGGCCGTCGATCCGCACGGTCAGCCGTTCAACGCCGAACACCACCAGGCGATGGCCATGCAGGAAAGCGCCGATGTCGAGCCGAACAGCGTGATCAATGTGTTCCAGAAGGGCTACCTGCTCAACGGCCGCCTGCTGCGCCCCGCCATGGTGGTGGTCAGCAAGGCGCCGAGCGCTGCGCAGCCTTCGATCAATGAAAAGGCTTGAAATCTTTCCGGGCGCCCCCATCTAGGTGTCAAGCCTTCAAGTATTAGCGCAGATGGCCAAAGCAGTCACTGCTACCAAATTCAAGTTTCGGGAGAATCATCATGGGTAAAATCATCGGTATCGACCTGGGGACCACCAACTCCTGCGTCTCCGTGCTGGAAAACGGCACCGCCAAGGTCATCGAGAACGCCGAAGGCGCGCGCACCACGCCTTCGATCATCGCCTACGCCAACGACGGCGAAATCCTGGTTGGCCAGTCGGCCAAGCGCCAGGCGGTCACCAACCCGCACAACACCCTGTTTGCGGTGAAGCGCCTGATCGGCCGCCGCTTTGAAGAAGACGTCGTCCAGAAAGACATCAAGCTGGTGCCTTACAAGATCGTCAAGGCCAACAACGGTGATGCCTGGGTCGAGGCTTCCGGCAAGGAAATGGCGCCGCCGCAGATCAGCGCCGAAGTCCTGAAGAAAATGAAGAAGACCGCCGAAGACTACCTCGGCGAGCCTGTCACCGAAGCGGTCATCACCGTGCCGGCCTACTTCAACGACAGCCAGCGCCAGGCGACCAAGGACGCCGGCCGCATCGCTGGCCTGGACGTCAAGCGCATCATCAACGAACCGACTGCCGCCGCGCTGGCCTACGGCATGGACAAGGGCAAGGGCGACCACACCGTCATCGTCTATGACCTGGGTGGTGGTACCTTCGACGTATCGGTCATCGAAATCGCCGAAGTCGACGGTGAGCACCAGTTCGAAGTACTGGCCACCAACGGCGACACCTTCCTGGGTGGTGAAGACTTTGACATGCGCCTGATCGACTACCTCGTCGACGAGTTCAAGAAAGAGTCCGGCATGGACCTGAAGAACGATCCCCTGGCCCTGCAGCGCCTGAAAGAAGCCGCTGAAAAAGCCAAGATCGAGCTGTCCTCGGCCCAGTCGACCGACGTCAACCTGCCGTACATCACTGCAGACGCAACCGGTCCGAAACACCTGAACGTGAAGATCTCCCGCGCCAAGCTGGAGTCGCTGGTCGAAGACCTGGTCAACCGTACCATCGAGCCATGCCGAATCGCCCTGAAGGACGCCGGCATCGATGCCAGCAAGATCGACGACGTGATCCTGGTCGGTGGCCAGACCCGTATGCCGATGGTGCAGAAAGCCGTTGCCGACTTCTTCGGCAAGGAAGCGCGCAAGGACGTCAACCCGGACGAAGCCGTCGCCATGGGTGCCGCCATCCAGGGCGCCGTTCTGGCTGGTGACGTGAAGGACGTACTGCTGCTGGACGTCAGCCCGCTGACCCTGGGTATCGAAACCATGGGTGGCGTGATGACCGCGCTGATCGAGAAGAACACCACCATCCCGACCAAGAAGTCGCAGGTGTTCTCGACCGCCGATGACAACCAGGGCGCCGTGACCATCCACGTGCTGCAGGGCGAGCGCAAGCAAGCTTCGCAGAACAAGTCGCTGGGCAAGTTCGACCTGGCCGATATTCCGCCGGCTCCACGTGGCGTACCGCAGATCGAAGTGACCTTCGACATCGACGCCAACGGCATCCTGCACGTCGGTGCGAAGGACAAGGCCACCGGCAAGGCGCAGTCGATCGTGATCAAGGCCAACTCCGGCCTGTCCGACGAAGAAATCGAGAAAATGGTGCGTGACGCCGAGGCCAATGCCGAGGAAGACCGCAAGTTCGAAGAGCTGGCCGCCGCCCGTAACCAGGGTGACGCGCTGGTCCACTCGACCCGCAAGATGATCACTGAAGCGGGTGACAAGGTCACCGCCGAAGAGAAAACTGCCATCGAGGCCGCCGTGGTAGCCCTGGAAGCCGCCGTCAAGGGCGACGACAAGGCTGCCATCGACGCCAAGGTCGAGGAGCTGTCCAAGGTTTCGGCCCCTGTTGCCCAGAAGATGTACGCCGAGCAACAGGCCGAGCAACCGCAGGGCGGCGCCCAGCAGGCCGAGCCGGAAGCCAAGCATGACGACGTGGTTGACGCCGAGTTCGAAGAAGTAAAAGACAACAACAAGCAGTAAATCCTGCATGTTGTCGCCCAGTTCACCGTCGTTTGCCGGTGAGCTGGTAGGATGTCGCCGCGCGGGGGCTTGCTCCCGCGTTGGCGTGTCTGGAACACGAGAATTATTTACAGCATCTGTCTGGGCGCATTCGCGTATGGCGGCAGGTGCTGACGGCATGGCGCACCGATGCGCAGAGGTATGCCGAACGCCCCCAAGAGTGCAAATGACCTATGGCAAAGCGTGATTTTTATGAAGTCCTGGGTGTCGAGCGTGGCGCCAGTGAAGGTGATCTGAAGAAGGCCTACCGCCGTCTGGCGATGAAGTACCACCCTGACCGCAACCCGGGTGACAAAGAGTCCGAAGACCTGTTCAAGGAGGCCAACGAGGCCTACGAAGTGCTGTCGGATGCCAGCAAGCGTGCGGCGTACGACCAGTACGGCCATGCCGGCGTCGACCCGAGCATGGGCGGCGGCGGTGCCGGCTTCGGTGGTGCCAACTTCTCCGATATCTTCGGCGATGTCTTCAGTGATTTCTTCGGCGGTGGTCGTGGTGGTGGTCGTGGCGGCGCCCAGCGTGGCAGCGACCTGCGCTACACCCTCGAGCTCAATCTCGAAGAGGCGGTGCGCGGTACCACGGTCAATATCCGCGTCCCCACGCTGGTCAACTGCAAGCCGTGCGATGGCTCCGGCGCCAAGAAGGGCTCGACCCCGTCGACCTGCCCGACCTGTGGCGGTATCGGCCAGGTGCGCATGCAGCAGGGCTTCTTCGCGGTGCAGCAGACCTGCCCGCGCTGCCACGGCCAGGGCAAGATCATCACCGACCCTTGCGGCTCGTGCCACGGCGAAGGCCGTGTCGAGGAATACAAGACCCTGTCGGTCAAGGTGCCGGCTGGCGTCGATACCGGCGATCGCATCCGCCTGTCCGGCGAAGGCGAGGCGGGTGCCCATGGCGGCCCTACCGGTGACCTGTACGTGGTCGTCAATGTGCGCGAGCACCCGATCTTCCAGCGCGACGGCAAGCACCTCTACTGCGAAGTGCCGATCAGCTATACCGATGCCGCCCTGGGGGGCGAGCTGGAAGTGCCGACCCTCGATGGTCGCGTGAAGCTGAAGATCCCCGAAGGTACCCAGACCGGCAAGCAGTTCCGCTTGCGTGGCAAGGGCGTGGCACCGGTGCGCGGTGGCGCGGCAGGCGACCTGCTGTGCCGAGTGGCGGTGGAAACGCCGGTCAACCTCAGCCGTCGCCAGCGCGAGCTGCTCGAAGAGCTGCGCGATTCGCTGGAAGGCGACAGCTCCCATTCGCCCAAGGCCAGCGGCTGGTTCGAGGGTGTGAAGCGCTTCTTCGGCGATCTCTGAGAAGGAACAGGCTATGCGACGTATTGCGGTAATGGGCGCGGCGGGGCGGATGGGCAAGACCCTCGTCGAGGCTGTGCAGCAGCAGGCGCCCCAGACCGGGCTGACGGCGGCGATCGATCGCCCGGACAGCTCGCTGGTCGGGGCCGATGCCGGCGAACTGGCGGCCCTGGGGCGTATCGGCGTGCCGATCTGCGATGACCTGGCCAAGGTCGCCGACGAGTTCGATGTGCTGATTGACTTCACGCATCCTTCGGTGACCCTGAAGAACCTGGCGTTCTGCCGCAAGGCAGGCAAGGCCATGGTCATCGGCACCACCGGTTTCACGCCGGAAGAGAAAGAGCTGCTGGCGGAGGCGGGCAAGGAAATCCCGATCGTCTTCGCCGCGAACTTCAGCGTGGGCGTGAACCTCAGCCTCAAGCTGCTGGACATGGCGGCCCGGGTGCTGGGCGATGATGTGGATATCGAGATCATCGAGGCCCATCACCGGCACAAGGTCGATGCGCCGTCGGGGACCGCGCTGCGCATGGGTGAAGTGGTTGCCAATGCGTTGGGGCGTGACCTGCAGGAAGTGGCGGTTTATGGGCGCGAAGGCCAGACCGGTGCTCGTGATCGCAAGACCATCGGTTTCGCCACCGTGCGTGCCGGTGATGTGGTCGGTGACCACACTGTACTGTTCGCCGCCGAAGGCGAGCGCCTGGAGATCACCCACAAGGCCTCCAGCCGCATGACGTTCGCCAAGGGCGCCGTGCGCGCTGCGCTGTGGCTGGAAGGGCGCGAGCCTGGCCTGTACGACATGCAAGACGTGCTCGAACTGCGTTGATGCCGTGGGGCTGCCTGGCAGCCCCTTGTCGCATTGGTGTGTTTTAGAGACACATCTACGGTAGACCGAAAACGCACTTTTCTGTAAGCTACAGCTTTAGTGTGTCCACTAAAAGCGCGCAGCGAATTGAATTCAGCACTTAAAAGCGGGGTGACGTGTCCATACGTCACTCCGCTTTTTTGCAACCTGCGATCGCCCTTTCATGCTTGATTTACGGGAGGTCTTCTTGACAAAGCCAGCCATACTCGCCCTTGCCGACGGCAGTATTTTTCGCGGTGAAGCCATTGGTGCCGACGGTCAGACCGTTGGTGAGGTGGTATTCAACACCGCTATGACCGGCTACCAGGAAATCCTTACAGACCCTTCCTACTCGCAGCAAATCGTCACCCTGACCTACCCGCACATCGGCAATACCGGCACTACCCCGGAAGACGCCGAATCCAACCGCGTCTGGTCCGCCGGCCTGGTCATCCGCGACCTGCCGCTGCTGGCCAGCAACTGGCGCAATACCCAGTCGCTGCCTGAGTACCTCAAGGCCAACAACGTTGTCGCCATCGCCGGTATCGATACCCGTCGCCTGACCCGTATCCTGCGTGAAAAGGGCGCCCAGAACGGCTGCATCCTCGCCGGTGACAACATCACCGAAGAGCAGGCCATCGCCGCTGCCCGTGCCTTCCCGGGCCTGAAGGGCATGGACCTGGCCAAGGTCGTTTCCACCAAGGAGCGCTACGAGTGGCGTTCCAGCGTGTGGGAACTGAAGACCGACAGCCACCCGACCATCGACGCTGCCGACCTGCCTTACCACGTGGTTGCCTTTGACTACGGCGTCAAGCTGAACATCCTGCGCATGCTGGTCGCGCGTGGTTGCCGCGTGACCGTGGTGCCAGCCCAGACCCCGGCCAGCGAAGTGCTCGCGCTCAACCCCGATGGTGTGTTCCTGTCCAACGGCCCTGGTGATCCGGAGCCATGCGACTACGCCATCCAGGCGATCAAGGAAATCCTCGAAACCGAGATTCCGGTCTTCGGCATCTGCCTCGGCCACCAGCTGCTGGCCCTGGCCTCCGGCGCCAAGACCGTGAAGATGGGCCATGGCCACCACGGTGCCAACCACCCGGTCCAGGACCTGGACACCGGCGTGGTCATGATCACCAGCCAGAACCACGGCTTTGCCGTCGACGAAGCCACCTTGCCGGCTAACGTACGCGCCATTCACAAGTCGCTGTTCGACGGCACCCTGCAGGGTATCGAGCGCACCGACAAGAGCGCGTTCAGCTTCCAGGGCCACCCTGAAGCGAGCCCGGGCCCGACCGACGTCGCGCCACTGTTCGATCGTTTCACCGATGCCATGGCCAAGCGCCGCTGAGCATCCTGCTTCAAGGCCCCGGGCCGGCTTGTGCCGCGCCCGGAAGCGCCTGACCCAGATTGTTCAAAGCGGCTTGCCGACTGACCCCGGATTTGAGTGACCACCATGCCAAAACGTACAGACATCAAAAGCATCCTGATTCTCGGCGCTGGCCCGATCGTGATCGGCCAGGCCTGTGAGTTCGACTATTCCGGCGCCCAGGCCTGCAAGGCCCTGCGCGAGGAAGGTTTCCGCGTCATCCTGGTGAACTCCAACCCAGCCACCATCATGACCGACCCGGCCATGGCCGACGCCACCTACATCGAGCCGATCAAATGGCAATCGGTGGCCAAGATCATCGAAAAAGAGCGTCCGGACGCCGTCCTGCCGACCATGGGCGGCCAGACCGCGCTGAACTGCGCCCTGGACCTGGAGCGCCATGGCGTTCTGGAAAAGTTCGGCGTAGAGATGATCGGTGCCAACGCCGACACCATCGACAAGGCCGAAGACCGCTCGCGCTTCGACAAGGCCATGAAGGATATCGGCCTTGAGTGCCCGCGCTCGGGTATCGCCCACAGCATGGAAGAGGCCAATGCGGTCCTCGAGAAGCTCGGCTTCCCATGCATCATCCGCCCGTCCTTCACCATGGGCGGCACCGGTGGCGGTATTGCCTACAACCGTGAAGAGTTCGAAGAAATCTGCACCCGTGGTCTGGACCTGTCGCCGACCAAGGAACTGCTGATCGACGAATCGCTGATCGGCTGGAAGGAATACGAGATGGAGGTGGTCCGCGACAAGAAGGACAACTGCATCATCGTCTGCTCCATCGAAAACTTCGACCCGATGGGCGTGCACACCGGTGACTCGATTACCGTGGCTCCGGCACAGACCCTGACCGACAAGGAATACCAGATCATGCGCAACGCCTCGCTGGCGGTGCTGCGTGAAATCGGTGTCGAAACCGGTGGTTCCAACGTGCAGTTCGGCATCTGCCCGAACACCGGCCGCATGGTCGTGATCGAGATGAACCCGCGTGTTTCGCGTTCGTCCGCCCTGGCGTCCAAGGCCACCGGCTTCCCGATCGCCAAGATCGCCGCCAAGCTGGCCATCGGCTACACCCTGGACGAACTGCAGAACGACATCACCGGCGGCCGTACCCCGGCGTCCTTCGAGCCGTCGATCGACTACGTCGTCACCAAGCTGCCACGCTTCGCCTTCGAGAAGTTCCCCAAGGCCGACGCCCGTCTGACCACCCAGATGAAGTCTGTCGGTGAAGTCATGGCCATCGGCCGTACCTTCCAGGAATCCCTGCAGAAAGCCCTGCGTGGCCTGGAAGTCGGCGCCTGCGGCCTCGACCCGAAAGTCGACCTGGCCAGCCCGGAAGCCGCCAGCATCCTCAAGCGCGAACTGACCGTGCCGGGTGCCGAGCGTATCTGGTATGTCGCCGATGCCATGCGTTCGGGCATGACCATCGAGGAAATCTTCCAGCTGACCGGCATCGACCTGTGGTTCCTGGTGCAGATGGAAGACCTGATCAAGGAAGAAGAGAAGGTCAAGACCCTGGCCCTGTCGGCGATCGACAAGGACTACATGCTGCGCCTCAAGCGCAAGGGCTTCTCGGACCAGCGCCTGGCCAAGCTGCTCGGCATCACCGACAAGAACCTGCGCCGTCACCGCCACAAGCTGGAAGTGTTCCCGGTGTACAAGCGCGTCGACACCTGCGCCGCCGAGTTCGCCACCGACACCGCCTACCTGTACTCGACCTACGAGGAAGAGTGCGAGGCCAACCCGTCGACCCGCGACAAGATCATGATCCTGGGTGGTGGGCCGAACCGTATCGGCCAAGGCATCGAGTTCGACTACTGCTGCGTGCACGCAGCGCTGGCACTGCGTGAAGACGGTTACGAGACCATCATGGTCAACTGCAACCCGGAAACCGTCTCCACCGACTACGACACCTCCGACCGTCTGTACTTCGAGCCGCTGACCCTGGAAGACGTGCTGGAAGTCTGCCGCGTCGAGAAGCCGAAGGGCGTCATCGTCCACTACGGCGGCCAGACCCCGCTGAAACTGGCCCGTGCCCTGGAAGAAGCCGGCGTGCCAATCATCGGCACCAGCCCGGACGCCATCGACCGCGCCGAAGACCGCGAGCGTTTCCAGCAGATGGTTCAGCGCCTGAACCTGCTGCAGCCGCCAAACGCCACCGTGCGCAGCGAAGACGAAGCCATCAAGGCGGCCGGCACTATCGGCTACCCGCTGGTGGTGCGCCCGTCCTACGTGCTGGGCGGCCGTGCGATGGAGATCGTCTACGAGCTGGACGAGCTCAAGCGTTACCTGCGTGAAGCGGTGCAAGTGTCCAACGACAGCCCGGTGCTGCTCGACCACTTCCTCAACTGCGCCATCGAGATGGACGTGGATGCGGTCTGCGACGGCACCGACGTGGTGATCGGCGCGATCATGCAGCACATCGAGCAGGCCGGCGTTCACTCCGGTGACTCGGCGTGCTCGCTGCCACCTTACTCGCTGAGCAAGGAAGTGCAGGACGAAGTCCGCGTACAGGTCAAGAAAATGGCCCTGGAACTGGGCGTGGTCGGCCTGATGAACGTGCAGCTGGCCCTGCAGGGCGACAAGATCTACGTGATCGAGGTCAACCCGCGCGCCTCGCGTACCGTGCCGTTCGTGTCCAAGTGCATCGGCACCTCGCTGGCGATGATCGCCGCGCGCGTCATGGCTGGTAAAACCCTGAAAGAACTGGGCTTCACCCAGGAAATCATCCCGAACTTCTACAGCGTGAAGGAAGCCGTCTTCCCGTTCGCCAAGTTCCCAGGGGTTGACCCGATCCTCGGCCCTGAGATGAAATCCACCGGTGAAGTCATGGGTGTCGGCGACAGCTTCGGTGAAGCCTTCGCCAAGGCCCAGATGGGCGCCAGCGAAGTGCTGCCGACCGGCGGTACCGCGTTCATCAGCGTGCGCGACGACGACAAGCCGCAAGTGGCTGGCGTTGCCCGCGACCTGATCGCCCTGGGCTTCGAAGTGGTTGCAACTGCAGGTACCGCCAAGGTTATCGAAGCGGCCGGCCTGAAAGTGCGCCGTGTGAACAAGGTGACCGAGGGTCGCCCACACGTGGTCGACATGATCAAGAACGACGAAGTGTCGCTGATCATCAACACCACCGAAGGCCGCCAGTCGATCGCCGACTCCTACTCGATTCGTCGCAATGCGCTGCAGCACAAGATTTACTGCACCACCACCATTGCGGCCGGTGAAGCCATCTGCGAGGCGCTGAAATTCGGTCCGGAAAAGACCGTTCGTCGCCTGCAGGATCTGCATGCAGGACTCAAAGCATGAGCATTACCAAGTACCCGATGACCGTCCAGGGCGCTCGCGCCCTGGAAGAAGAGCATCTGTTCCTGAGCAAGACCGAGCGCCCGCGCCTGAGCCAGGCTATCGGTGAGGCCCGCGAGCTGGGCGATCTCAAGGAAAACGCCGAATACCATGCCGCCCGTGAGGAGCAGGGCATGGTCGAGGCGCGTATTCGCGATATCGAAGGCCGCCTGCAGAACTCGGTGGTGATCGACGTGACCACCATTGCCCACACCGGCAAGGTCATCTTCGGCACCACTGTCGATCTGGAGAACACTGAAACCGGCGATCAGGTGACCTACCAGATCGTTGGCGAAGATGAAGCCGACGTGAAGAAAGGCAAGCTTTCCAGCGGTGCACCTATCGCCCGTGCCATCATTGGCAAGGAAGAAGGTGACACGGTGGTCGTGAAGACGCCGAACGGTACGGTCGAGTACGAGATTGTCGAAGTCAAGCACATCTGACCGGCGCCTGCGGGCGCCATCCCTCGAGGGGATCCTCTGGCAGCTGGCCCAGGTTTTCTGGGTCGGCGGCCTGTGGGTGTTCCACGTGGGGCTGGTGCCTGCGCTGAAAGTCAGTGGCCTGGCGCCGTTGCTGGTGCACGACATTGCTGCACAGATCGACCGTTGGTTGATCGGCGTGGCAATGCTCGGGCTGTTGACCCAGCTGGCGGTATTGGCGAGGGTGGATGGCCTGGCGGCCTGGTGGCGGCAATTTCGCGGCCAGATGCTGTTGCTCGGTTTTGCTGCCTGCGTCAGCTACTACACTCTGCGCTACGGGATCTCCGTGGGCGAACGCTGGCAGATGTTCTGCTTTTTGGTGCTGGGTTTTTCCGGCATCGTGCTGGTGGCCCAGCCGGTTCCGGTCAGGGCGCGCAAGGCGCGCCACTGATCGGCGCCACCGTTACTTGAAGCGGTGGATGTTGGACAGCTGCTTGTTCGGCTGTGGGTTCTTGCGGTAGATCAGCGCCTTCTTGCCGATGGTTTGCACCAGCTCGGCGCGGCCGACCTTGCACAGTTCGGCGATCGCGGCGGCGCGCTCTTCACGGTCTTCCGAACGGATTTCGACCTTGATCAGCTCGTGATCGGCCAGGGCGCGTTCCAGTTCGGCGGCGACGCCTTCGTTCACGCCGTTGCCAGCAACGATCAGGACCGGCTTCAGGTCATGACCAATGGACTTGTATTGCTTCTTCTGCTCGTTATTGAGCGGCATAATCTGACCCTTTTCGTCTGATTCTGTAAAATTGACGGGCATTTTACCCGAGGGCCCCTGGCTCCGCCCAGTCAAACACGACGCATATCATCGAGGTGCCCCGTGGTACAACGTTCCAAAAGCAGCGCAAACTGGCTGCGAGAGCATTTCAACGATCCTTTTGTGAAACAGGCGCAGAAGGATGGCTACCGCTCGCGTGCGAGCTACAAACTGCTGGAGATCCAGGAAAAAGACCGCCTGATCCGCCCCGGCATGAGCGTGATCGACCTCGGCGCAGCGCCAGGTGGCTGGTCGCAGGTGACCAGTCGTCTGATTGGTGGCCAAGGGCGGTTGATCGCCTCGGACATCCTGGAAATGGACTCGATCCCGGACGTTACCTTCATCCAGGGCGACTTTACCCAGGACGAAGTGTTGCAGCAGATCCTGCAGGCGGTCGGTGATTCGCACGTAGACCTTGTGATTTCCGATATGGCCCCCAATATGAGTGGTACGCCCGCGGTGGACATGCCGCGTGCCATGTTCCTCTGTGAACTGGCCCTGGATCTGGCTACCCGCGTGCTCAAGCCCGGCGGGGATTTCCTGATCAAGATCTTCCAGGGCGAGGGTTTCGACATGTACCTGAAGGACGTGCGCAGCAAGTTCGACAAGGTGCAGATGCGCAAGCCGTCGTCCTCGCGGGATCGCTCCCGCGAACAGTACCTGTTGGGCAAGGGTTTCAAGGGAGCGTGAAAGGCGTGCTGCGGGGTTGCCGATAGTTATTTCCAATCGGCGGCTCCGTCTGGATCGTCCGAACTTCGTGTAGTCTAGCTTTCACAAAGGGTTACAGACGGTGCCTGCGGATGCGTGGGTAATGTAGTAAGTTAGGGCGATGAATATCATGCGAGGCACGGCTGCGTCGTGCGCCGGCCTCAGAGGGTAGCGAATTGAACGACATGGCAAAGAATCTGATCCTCTGGTTGATCATCGCCGCCGTCCTGGTGACGGTGATGAACAACTTCTCGAGCCCTAACGAGCCGCAGACCCTCAACTATTCCGACTTCATCCAGCAGGTCAAGGATGGCAAGGTCGAGCGCGTGACCGTCGACGGCTACATCATTACCGGCAAGCGCACCGACGGCGACAACTTCAAGACCGTCCGCCCGGCCATCACCGATAACGGCCTGATCGGCGACCTGGTCGATAACCACGTCACCGTCGAAGGCAAGCAGCCTGAGCAGCAGAGCATCTGGACCCAGTTGCTGGTGGCCAGTTTCCCGATCCTGGTGATCATCGCCGTGTTCATGTTCTTCATGCGCCAGATGCAGGGCGGTGCCGGTGGTAAAGGCGGCCCGATGAGCTTCGGCAAGAGCAAGGCGCGCCTGCTGTCCGAAGATCAGGTCAAGACTACCCTGGCTGACGTTGCTGGTTGCGACGAGGCCAAGGAAGAAGTTGGCGAGCTGGTCGAGTTCCTGCGTGACCCAGGCAAGTTCCAGCGCCTGGGTGGCCGCATTCCTCGCGGTGTGTTGATGGTCGGCCCGCCCGGTACCGGTAAGACCCTGCTGGCCAAGGCCATCGCCGGCGAAGCCAAGGTGCCGTTCTTCACCATTTCCGGTTCCGACTTCGTCGAGATGTTCGTCGGCGTGGGTGCCAGCCGCGTGCGCGACATGTTCGAGCAGGCCAAGAAACATGCTCCTTGCATTATCTTCATCGACGAGATCGACGCCGTCGGCCGCCACCGTGGCGCCGGCATGGGCGGCGGTCACGACGAGCGTGAGCAGACCCTGAACCAGTTGCTGGTCGAAATGGATGGCTTCGAGATGAACGATGGCATCATCGTCATCGCCGCCACCAACCGTCCCGACGTGCTCGACCCGGCGCTGCTGCGTCCCGGTCGCTTCGACCGCCAAGTTGTGGTCGGCCTGCCGGACATCCGTGGTCGCGAGCAGATCCTCAAAGTGCACATGCGCAAGGTGCCAATCGGCGAGAACGTCAACGCGGCGGTCATCGCCCGCGGTACCCCTGGCTTCTCCGGTGCCGACCTGGCCAACCTGGTCAACGAGGCGTCGCTGTTCGCTGCCCGTTCCAGCAAGCGCGTAGTCGAGATGAAGGAGTTCGAGCTGGCCAAGGACAAGATCATGATGGGCGCCGAGCGCAAGACCATGGTCATGTCCGAGAAAGAGAAGCAGAACACCGCTTACCACGAAGCTGGCCACGCCATCGTCGGCCGTGTCGTCCCCGAGCATGATCCGGTGTACAAGGTGTCGATCATTCCGCGTGGTCGTGCTCTGGGTGTGACCATGTTCCTGCCGGAAGAAGACCGTTACAGCCTGTCCAAGCGTGCGCTGATCAGCCAGATCTGCTCGCTTTACGGCGGTCGTATCGCTGAAGAGATGACCCTGGGCTTCGATGGTGTGACCACTGGCGCCTCCAACGACATCATGCGTGCGAGCCAGATTGCCCGGAACATGGTCACCAAGTGGGGCCTGTCCGAAAAACTCGGGCCGCTGATGTACGCCGAAGAAGAGGGCGAGGTGTTCCTCGGCCGCAGCGCGGGTAGCCAGCATGCCAGCGTTTCCGGCGAGACGGCGAAGATGATCGACTCCGAAGTGCGCAGCATCATCGACCAGTGCTATGCCACGGCCAAGCAGATCCTCACCGACAATCGCGACAAGCTCGACGCCATGGCCGAGGCCTTGATGAAGTACGAAACCATCGATGCCGACCAGATCGACGACATCATGGCGGGCCGCACTCCACGTGAGCCACGTGACTGGGACAACGATGCCGGGACCTCTGGCAAGCAAGCTTCCCAGGATGATCGTCCGGAGTCGCCGATCGGCGGTCCAGCGGCTCAGCACTAAGGGTTTCTATGACCTCACAGCAGTACCCGACCCGGTTGCCTTGCGGCAACCGGGTTCTTGATTTGTCCCGTACCCATGTCATGGGTATCCTCAATGTCACCCCAGACTCGTTCTCCGATGGTGGGCGCTTCAGTCAGCGCGATGCGGCCCTGCGTCATGCCGAGGAGATGGTGGCGGCCGGAGCGACCCTGATCGACGTGGGGGGCGAATCCACCCGCCCGGGTGCCCGCGCCGTTTCGCCTACCGAGGAGCTGGAGCGTGTGGCGCCGATTGTCGAGGCGATCAACAGCCGGCTCGACGTGGTCATTTCGGTCGATACCTCGACACCTGCGGTCATGCGCGAATCCGCGCGCCTCGGTGCTGGCTTGATCAATGACGTGCGCGCCCTGGAGCGCGACGGTGCGCTTGATGCGGCGGCGGATACCGGCTTGCCGGTGTGTCTCATGCACATGCGTGGCGAGCCGGGCAACATGCAGGACAATCCACAGTACGAAGATGTGACAGCCGATGTTACGCGCTATCTTGAACAGCGTATGGCCGCCTGTGCGGCGGCGGGCATCGGGGCTGAGCGCATCATCCTCGATCCGGGGTTCGGCTTTGCCAAGACCCTCGAGCACAACCTCAGCCTTTTCAAACACATGGAAGCGCTCTATCGCCTCGGCAGGCCGCTCCTGGTAGGCGTCTCGCGCAAGAGCATGATCGGTCTCGCGCTGGGCCGCCCCGTCGGTGAGCGCCTGTGCGGTAGCCTGGCGCTGGCGGCATTGGCCATGACCAAGGGTGCGAGCATCCTGCGGGTGCATGACGTGGCGGAAACCGTCGACGTGGTGCGCATGATCGCGGCCGTGCAGAGCGCCGAATAAGAACATTGGAGTCACTATGAGCAGAAAATACTTTGGTACCGATGGTATCCGTGGTCGCGTTGGCCAGTTCCCCATCACCCCGGACTTCATGCTGAAACTCGGCTGGGCGGCGGGCATGGCCTTCCGCAAGCAAGGCAATTGCCGTGTGCTGGTGGGCAAGGACACCCGTATCTCGGGCTATATGTTCGAATCCGCGCTGGAGGCCGGACTGTCTGCGGCCGGCGCCGACGTGATGCTGCTCGGGCCGATGCCGACGCCTGCCATCGCCTACCTGACCCGCACCTTCCATGCCGAAGCGGGTATCGTCATCAGTGCTTCGCACAATCCGCATGATGATAATGGCATCAAGTTCTTCTCCGGTGCCGGTACCAAGCTGCCGGACGAAGTCGAGCTGATGATCGAGGAACTGCTCGACCAGCCGATGTCCGTCGTCGAGTCCAGCAAGCTGGGCAAGGTTTCGCGCATCAACGACGCGGCGGGGCGCTATATCGAGTTCTGCAAGAGCAGCGTGCCTAGCAGCACCAGTTTCGAAGGCCTCAAGATCGTGGTGGACTGCGCGCATGGTGCCACCTACAAGGTGGCGCCGAGCGTGTTCCGTGAGCTCGGCGCCGAAGTCACGGTGCTGCACGCGGCGCCAGACGGCCTGAACATCAACGAGGGCTGTGGTTCGACCCATATCGAGTCGCTGCAGGCTGCGGTGCTGGTCGGGCATGCGGACATCGGCATTGCCTTTGATGGCGATGGTGACCGCGTGCTGATGGTTGATCACACAGGCACGATCGTCGATGGCGACGAGTTGCTGTTCATCATCGGTCGCGACATGCAGGAGCGTGGAAAGCTGCAGGGTGGTGTGGTCGGGACGCTGATGAGCAACCTGGGCCTGGAATTGGCGTTCAAGGAGCTTGATATTCCGTTCGTGCGCGCCAAGGTTGGTGATCGCTACGTGATGGCCGAGCTGCTCGAACGCGAATGGCTGCTGGGTGGCGAAAATTCCGGGCATGTCGTCTGCGGCAGCCACACCACCACGGGAGATGCGATTATCGCCGCGCTGCAAGTGCTGATGGCGCTCAAGCGCCGTGGCGAGAACCTCGCCCAGGCCCGCCAGGCGGTGCGCAAGTGCCCGCAGGTGCTGATCAACGTGCGCTTTGCCGCGGGCAAGAGCGATCCCCTGGAAAACCCGTTGGTCAAAGAGGCCAGCGCCAAGGCGACCGAGGCCATGGCCGGTCGCGGTCGAGTGCTGCTGCGCAAGTCCGGTACCGAGCCGTTGGTGCGGGTGATGGTCGAAGGTGATGACGAAACCCAGGTGCGCGGCCATGCCGAGGCCCTGGCCAAGCTCGTTGAAGAAGTTTGTGCCTGAAAGAGGCTTGCCAGCGCAGATCGGGTTGGGTAAGATCTGCGCCCACTTTGACCGACGAGGTAAAGCATGCGTCGCCCCATGGTAGCTGGTAACTGGAAGATGCACGGTACCCGCGCCAGCGTCGCTGAGCTGACTCAGGGGTTGGGTAAAATGCTCATTCCCGACGGTATCGAAGTCGCGGTGTTTCCACCGGCCCTGTTCATCAATGAAGTTGTTGATGGGCTGAAAGGCAAGGGGATCATCGTTGGAGCACAGAATTCTGCGGTACAGCCCGAACAGGGTGCACTGACCGGTGAAGTTGCACCGAGTCAGTTGTCAGAAGTCGGTTGCAAGTTGGTGTTGATCGGCCATTCGGAGCGTCGCCAAATTATCGGTGAAAGCGACGAAGTGCTGAATCAAAAGTTTGCAGCCGCACAGAAAAGTGGTTTGACGCCAGTGCTCTGTGTAGGGGAAACTCTCGCCGAGCGTGAAGCAGGCAAGACGCTAGAAGTTGTAGGGCGTCAACTAAGTAGTGTAATCGACGTGTTCGGTATCGCCGCTTTTGCCAATGCAGTAATTGCCTATGAGCCTGTTTGGGCCATTGGTACAGGTTTGACGGCCTCGCCCCAGCAAGCCCAGGATGTGCATGCAGCCATCCGCAAGCAGTTGGCGGAAAAGGACGCCGAAGTTGCCCGCAAGGTGCGGCTTCTCTACGGCGGCAGCGTGAAGGCGGCTAATGCGGCCGAACTGTTCGGCATGCCGGATATCGATGGGGGGCTCATTGGTGGAGCGTCCCTGAATGCAGACGAATTCGGTGCAATTTGTCGCGCCGCAGGAAACTGAAAAATGCTGGAAACAGTCGTAGTTGTTTTTCATCTGTTGGCAGCACTGTCACTGGTAGTCATGGTGCTGCTGCAACAGGGTAAAGGTGCGGAAGCAGGTGCATCTTTCGGCGCAGGTGCTTCAAATACTGTGTTCGGAAGTCAAGGTTCCGCTACCTTTTTGAGTAAAGTTACTGCTATACTTGCTGCCACTTTCTTTTTGACTGCACTTGGGTTAGGATACTTCGCCAAGCAGCAAGCACACCAGCTGACTCAAGCCGGTTTGCCAGATCCAGCAGTGCTGGAAGTCAAAGAGCCAAAGCCGGCAGTCAATGATGATGTACCGGTGCTCCAGCAGCAGAAGAGCGAAACCACCAACTCTGGTGATGTACCTCCTCCAGCCAAAGAGCAGCAGTAACGGGTTTCAAATGTAGTATTGCCGAGGTGGTGGAATTGGTAGACACGCAACCTTGAGGTGGTTGTGCCCATAGGGTGTAGGGGTTCGAGTCCCCTTCTCGGTACCAATTGAAGCATGAGAGCCCGCTTTAGCGGGCTTTCTTGCAGGTGGAGGTCGGATTGACCCAGCACTGGGTTCAGTCTTATACTTTCGCCCCAGCTTTGTCGCGGGGTGGAGCAGCTTGGTAGCTCGTCGGGCTCATAACCCGAAGGTCGTTGGTTCAAATCCAGCCCCCGCAACCAGCTTCAGCAGAGCCCCTTTTCAGGGGCTTTTTGCTAGCCGAACAGTTTTGGCGTCGTTGTCCAACGGCGCTTTCAGGGATGGGCGCTTCGCCCATTTTTTATTTGCACAGCATGCACGAGGGGGTTCAGGTGTCGAGCAAGCTAGAACAGTTGCAGGCCTTGTTGGCCCCGGTTGTCGAGGGCCTGGGCTACCAATGCTGGGGGATCGAATACGTCTCCCAAGGCAAGCATTCGGTACTGCGTATCTACATCGACAAGGAAGGCGGCATCCTGGTGGAAGACTGCGAAGCCGTCAGCCGTCAGGCCAGCGCCATCCTCGATGTGGAAGATCCGATCAGCTCTGAATATACCCTCGAGGTGTCCTCTCCAGGCATGGACCGCCCGCTGTTCACGTTAGAACAGTTTGCAGCGCATGCCGGCGAGCAGGTGAAGATCAAGCTGCGTACGCCCTTCGAGGGCCGTCGTAACTTCCAGGGCCTTCTCCGCGGTGTGGAGGAACAGGATGTGGTGGTGCAAGTGGACCAGCACGAGTTCCTGTTGCCGATCGACTCGATCGACAAGGCCAATATTATTCCCAGTTTTGACTGAGACGTGCCGGGCCCGGCGGATGTTCCGGGGCCAATGGCTTGCGCAAGGCGAGGCGTACGATGAGCAAAGAAGTACTGCTGGTTGTTGAATCGGTATCCAACGAGAAAGGTGTACCGCCAGGCGTCATTTTCGAAGCGCTGGAAGTGGCCCTGGCCACTGCAACCAAAAAACGTTTTGAGGACGAAGTCGACCTGCGTGTGGAAATCAACCGCCACACCGGTAGCTACGAGACCTTCCGCCGCTGGACCGTGGTCGACGAAAACGACCTGGACGATCCGGCGATCGAGACCTGGCTGGAAAAGATCCAGGACACGCACCCGGATGCCAAGATCGGTGACGTGATCGAAGAGAAGATCGAGTCGATCGAGTTCGGTCGCATCGCCGCGCAGACCGCCAAGCAGGTCATCGTGCAGAAGGTCCGTGAGGCCGAGCGCGCCCAGGTGGTCGATGCCTACCGCGAGCGCGTGGGCGAGATCATCTCCGGTACCGTCAAGAAGGTCACCCGCGACAACGTCATCGTCGACCTGGGCAACAATGCCGAGGCGCTGCTGGCGCGCGAAGACATCATTCCCCGTGAGACCTTCCGTGTCGGCGTGCGCCTGCGTGCGCTGCTCAAGGAAATCCGCACCGAGAACCGCGGCCCACAGCTGATCCTGTCGCGCACTGCGCCGCAGATGCTGATCGAGCTGTTCCGCATCGAAGTGCCGGAAATCGCCGAAGGCCTCATCGAAGTCATGGCCGCGTCCCGTGATCCGGGTTCGCGTGCCAAGATCGCCGTCCGCTCCAAGGACAAGCGCATCGACCCGCAGGGTGCCTGTATCGGCATGCGTGGTTCGCGCGTCCAGGCCGTATCCGGCGAGTTGGGTGGCGAGCGTGTGGATATCGTCCTCTGGGACGAGAACCCGGCGCAGTTCGTCATCAACGCCATGTCGCCGGCAGAGGTTGCCGCGATCATCGTTGACGAGGACGCCCATGCGATGGATATCGCCGTTGCCGAGGACAACCTGGCCCAGGCGATTGGCCGTGGTGGCCAGAACGTCCGCCTGGCCAGCCAGCTGACCGCCTGGACCCTGAACGTGATGACCGAGAAGGACATCCAGGCCAAGCAGCAAGCTGAAACCGGCGACATCCTGCGTAATTTTGTCGAGGAACTGGAAGTCGACGAGGAGCTGGCGCAAGTGCTGGTCGACGAAGGCTTTACCAGTCTCGAAGAAATTGCCTACGTACCGTTGGAAGAAATGCTCAACATCGATGGCTTTGACGAGGAAATCGTCAATGAGCTCCGCGCTCGAGCCAAGGACCGTTTGTTGACCAAGGCCATCGCTACCGAAGAAAAACTGGCAGACGCCCATCCGGCCGAAGACCTGCTCTCCCTCGAGGGCATGGACAAGGACCTGGCGGCGGAACTGGCGGTGCGCGGCGTGGTTAACCGCGAAGACCTGGCCGAGCAGTCGATCGACGACCTGCTCGACATCGACGGCATCGACGAAGAGCGTGCCGGCAAGTTGATCATGGCCGCCCGAGCCCACTGGTTCGAGTAATTAGGCGCGGCCTGAGGAGAGAAGTGCATGACGCAAGTCACGGTGAAAGAACTGGCCCAAGAGGTCGAGGCACCGGTAGAGCGCCTGCTGCAGCAGATGCGTGAGGCAGGTCTGCCGCACACCGACGCCGGTCAGGTAGTGACCGACAATGAGAAGCAGACCCTGCTGACTCATTTGAAGAGCAGCCACAAGAGCAAGGCGGAAGAGCCGCGCAAGATTACCTTGCAGCGCAAGACCACCAGCACTCTGCGTGTCGCCGGTAGCAAGAGCATCAGCGTAGAAGTACGCAAGAAGAAAGTATTCGTGCAGCGCAGCCCGGAAGAGATCCAGGCTGAGCAGAAGCGCGAACAGGAAGAGCGCCGTGCGGCTGAGAACGCAGCCCGCGAGAAAGTCGAAGCCGAAGTCCGCCAGCGCAACGAGGAGCAGGCACGCCGTCAGGCCGCTGAAGCTCCGACCGCCGCGCCAGCGGCCAAGGCTGAGCCTGTTGCCGTTGCCGCTCCGGTAGTGGCCAACGCGCCGGTATCCGAAGACGCCGCTGCGCGTGCTGCCGAACGCAAGAAAGACGAGACTCGTCGCAACGAGAGCCGTAGCCGTGATGACGATCGTCGCGGTGGTGGCCAGGCTACCGCCGGCCGCGGCGAAGCGCCGCGCATGTCGGTCAAGGTCAAGGTCAAGGAGAAGGAAAAGGCTCCGACTCCGCGCGCCGCGCCGCGTACCACCGATGAAGAAAGCGATGGCTTCCGTCGCCGCGGTGGCAAGGGTAAAGGCAAGAAGCGCAATGCCCATGGCTTCCAGAGCCCGACTGGCCCGGTTATCCGTGACGTGGCGATTGGCGAGACCATCACTGTGTCCGATCTGGCCAACCAGATGTCCGTCAAGGGCGCTGAAGTGGTCAAGTTCATGTTCAAGATGGGTACTCCGGTCACCATCAACCAGGTGCTCGACCAGGAAACCGCTCAGCTGGTAGCAGAAGAGCTGGGCCACAAGGTCACCCTGATCAGCGACACCGCCCTGGAAGATTCCCTGGCCGAATCGCTGAAGTTCGAAGGCGAAACCACTTCGCGTGCGCCGGTCGTGACCGTCATGGGCCACGTCGACCACGGCAAGACCTCGCTGCTCGACTACATCCGTCGTGCCAAGGTTGCTGCTGGCGAGGCCGGTGGTATCACCCAGCACATTGGTGCCTATCACGTCGAAACCGACCGTGGCATGGTTACTTTCCTCGACACCCCTGGCCACGCTGCGTTCACGCAGATGCGCGCCCGTGGTGCCAAGGCGACCGACATCGTCATCCTGGTGGTGGCGGCGGACGACGGCGTGATGCCGCAGACCCGCGAAGCCGTGCAGCATGCCAAGGCAGCTGGCGTACCGCTGGTCGTTGCAGTGAACAAGATCGACAAGCCAGGCGCAGACCTCGACCGCATTCGCAACGAGCTGTCCGTCGAAGGCGTGACCTCCGAGGAATGGGGTGGTGACACGCCGTTCGTCAAGGTTTCGGCGAAGATGGGTACCGGCGTCGACGAACTGCTCGAAGCGGTACTGCTGCAGGCCGAGATCCTCGAACTCAAGGCCACCCCGACCGCACCTGGTCGTGGTGTCGTGGTCGAGTCGCGTCTGGACAAGGGCCGTGGCCCGGTGGCGACCATCCTGGTTCAGGACGGTACCCTGCGTCAGGGCGACATGGTCCTGGTCGGCTCCAACTATGGCCGCGTGCGTGCCATGCTCGACGAGAACGGCAAGCCTGTGAAGGAAGCCGGCCCGTCGATCCCGGTCGAGATCCTCGGCCTGGATGGTACGCCGGACGCCGGTGAAGAGATGTCGGTGGTTGCCGACGAGAAGAAAGCGCGTGAAGTTGCGCTGTTCCGTCAAGGCAAGTTCCGCGAGGTCAAGCTGGCCCGTGCTCACGCCGGCAAGCTGGAAAACATCTTCGAGACCATGGGTCAGGAAGAGAAGAAGACCCTCAACATCGTCCTCAAGACCGACGTGCGCGGTTCCCTCGAGGCGCTGCAAGGTTCGCTCGGCGGCCTGGGCAACGACGAGGTTCAGGTTCGCGTCATCGGTGGCGGCGTCGGTGGTATCACCGAAAGCGATGCCAACCTGGCGCTGGCGTCCAACGCTGTACTGTTCGGCTTCAACGTGCGTGCCGATGCCGGCGCGCGCAAGATCGTCGAGCAGGAAGGTCTGGATATGCGTTACTACAACGTGATCTACGACATCATCGAAGACGTCAAGAAGGCCCTGACCGGCATGCTCGGCAGCGATGTTCGCGAGAACATCCTGGGTGTCGCCGAAGTCCGTGACGTGTTCCGTTCGCCGAAGTTCGGCGCCATCGCTGGCTGTATGGTCATCGAGGGTACCGTGTACCGCAACCGTCCGATCCGCGTTCTGCGCGACGACGTGGTGATCTTCGAAGGCGAGCTGGAATCGCTGCGTCGCTTCAAGGACGATGCGTCCGAAGTACGCAACGGCATGGAGTGCGGTATTGGCGTCAAGAGCTACAACGACGTCAAGGTCGGCGACAAGATCGAAGTGTTCGAGAAAGTCCAGGTGGCTCGTACCCTGTAAGGGCCGAGCGTGGTGCAGGCCCCGCCCCAGGGCGGTTGCCTGAACCTCTGAAGGTAGCGCCCGGTCAGGCTTCGAGCTTGACCGGGCGTTTGCCGCTTTAAGATACAGGTAGCAAGAATGGCAAAAGAATATAGCCGTACCCAACGTATCGGTGATCAGATGCAGCGTGAGCTGGCAGAGCTGATCCGCCGTGAAGTCAAAGACCCGCGTGTCGGCCTGGTGACCATCACCGCCGTCGACGTCAGCCGTGACCTGGGCCATGCCAAGGTTTTCATCACTGTCATGGGTGAAGAAACCCCGGACGCTGTCAAGCAGTCGCTCAAGGCCTTGAACAGCGCCGCCAGCTTCCTGCGACTGCACCTGGGCCGCTCGATGCAGCTGCGCAGCGTGCCGCAGCTGCATTTCCACTTCGATGAAAGCGTGAGCCGCGGTGTGCATCTGTCAGCGCTGATCGAGCGTGCGGTGGCCGAAGACCGCCAGCACCAGGATGCCGACGCGCCGGACACCAAGGAGTAAGTGGTGGCCCAGGTCAAACGTATCCGCCGCAACGTCAGCGGCATCATCCTGCTCGACAAGCCGCTGGGGTTCACCTCCAACGCTGCCCTGCAGAAGGTCCGCTGGCTGCTCAACGCCGAGAAGGCTGGCCACACCGGCAGCCTCGACCCGCTGGCCACCGGCGTGCTGCCGTTGTGCTTCGGGGAGGCCACCAAGTTCTCGCAGTACCTGCTCGATTCCGACAAGGGCTACGAGACGGTTATGCAGATGGGCCAGACCACCACCACCGGGGACGCCGAAGGCGAAGTGCTGAAGACCCGCGACGTGACCGTTGGTCGCGCCGACATCGAAGCGGTGATCCCGCGTTTTCGCGGTGAAATCCAGCAGGTGCCGCCGATGTACTCGGCCCTCAAGCGCGATGGCCAGCCCCTGTACAAGCTGGCGCGCGCAGGAGAGGTAGTGGAGCGTGAGGCGCGTTCTGTTACTATTGGCCGGTTGGACTTGCTGGAGTGCGAAGGCACCCGGGCACGTCTGTCGGTTGGCTGTAGCAAGGGCACCTATATCCGCACCCTGGTGGAGGATATGGGCGAGGCGTTGGGCTGTGGTGCCTACGTCGCCGAGTTGCGCCGCACCCAGGCCGGCCCTTTCGAGCTGGCCCAGACCGTCACGCTCGAAGAGCTGGAACAGGCTCACGCCGAAGGTGGCAACGAAGCGCTCGATCGCTTCCTGATGCCCTCGGACAGCGGCTTGCAGGACTGGCCATTGGTGGTATTGTCCGAGCACAGCGCGTTCTATTGGCTGCATGGCCAGGCAGTACGTGCGCCGGACGCACCGCAATTCGGCATGGTCCGCGTACAGGATCACAATGCCCGCTTCATCGGTATCGGTGAGGTGAGCGAAGACGGGCGCATTGCGCCGCGTCGACTGATTCGGTCGGAATGACCGATACCACAGGGCGAGGTCAACGCTTTGCCCTGCGGATTCGAGGATGGCTGTCAGTAGGCACGGTCATTACTCTTTTTATTAATACAGGGATCCAGTCCCTGGCCTATTGGACCCCGCTTGCGGGATCCGTTTATCAGGAGAAGCCAAATGGCCCTCAGCGTCGAAGAAAAAGCGCAGATCGTTGCAGACTATCAGCAAGCCGCCGGCGACACCGGTAGCCCGGAAGTACAGGTTGCCCTGCTGACCTTCAACATCAACAAGCTGCAAGGCCACTTCAAGGCCAACGAAAAAGACCACCACTCCCGTCGTGGTCTGATCCGTATGGTCAACCAGCGTCGTAAGCTGCTGGATTACCTGAAGGGTAAAGACACCACTCGTTACAGCGCCCTGATCGGTCGCCTGGGCCTGCGTCGCTAATAGCGGCCTGGCCAGTGGTGTTGCATGGTGTGTCGCATTCTTCGGCAACGCTGTCTATCAGCGCTGCCGTTGGACACGCCGCGCGATCTGCGAGGTTGGCAGCCTGGTGTGCCGAGCGGTTTATCCGCCCGGCGCCAGGCTCCCAGCCTCGTGTTGTATCTGGACGGTCAATGGGGCCGATTCCCCGTTCTGCCCAAGAATTCGCAAGAACCAGTTCCCCCAAGAGCCACTGAAAAAGGTAGGAAACCGTGAACCCGGTAATCAAGCAATTCCAGTTCGGTCAATCGACCGTTACCCTCGAAACGGGCCGCATTGCCCGTCAGGCCACCGGCGCCGTGCTGGTCACCGTCGACAACGATGTCACTGTGCTGGTGACCGTGGTCGGTGCCAAGCATGCCGATCCGAGCAAGGGCTTCTTCCCGCTGTCCGTGCACTACCAGGAAAAGACCTACGCCGCTGGTAAGATCCCAGGTGGTTTCTTCAAGCGTGAAGGCCGCCCATCCGAAAAAGAAACCCTGACTTCGCGCCTGATCGACCGCCCGATCCGCCCGCTGTTTCCTGAAGGTTTCATGAACGAAGTGCAGGTTGTCTGCACCGTGGTTTCCACCAGCAAGAAGACCGATCCGGACATCGCTGCGATGATCGGTACCTCGGCTGCCCTGGCCATCTCGGGCATTCCGTTCGAAGGCCCGATCGGCGCCGCCCGCGTTGCCTTCCACGAAAGCACCGGCTACCTGCTGAACCCGACCTACGAGCAGCAGGCCGCTTCGAGCCTGGACATGGTCGTTGCCGGTACCGAGTCGGCCGTACTGATGGTTGAATCGGAAGCCAAAGAGCTGACCGAAGACCAGATGCTGGGCGCCGTGCTGTTCGCCCACGATGAATTCCAGGCCGTGATCAAGGCTGTCAAAGAGCTGGCTGCCGAAGCCGCCAAGCCGACCTGGGACTGGAAACCTGCCGTTGCCAACACCGAACTGTTCAACGCCATCCGCGCCGAGTTCGGCGAAGCGGTGTCGCAAGGCTACACCATCACCGTCAAGGCCGACCGCTACGCGCGCCTGGGCGAGCTGCGCGATCAGGCGATCGCCAAGTTCTCCGGTGAAGAAGGCCAGCCATCGGCCGGTGAAGTCAAAGACATCTTCGGCGAGATCGAATACCGTACCGTTCGCGAAAACATCGTCAACGGCAAGCCACGTATCGACGGTCGCGACACCAAGACCGTGCGCCCGCTGAACATCGAAGTCGGCGTTCTGCCGAAGACCCACGGTTCGGCCCTGTTCACCCGTGGCGAAACCCAGGCCCTGGTCGTCGCGACCCTGGGTACCGCCCGTGACGCCCAGCTGCTGGACACCCTCGAAGGCGAGAAGAAAGACCCCTTCATGCTGCACTACAACTTCCCGCCGTTCTCGGTAGGTGAGTGTGGTCGCATGGGCGGTGCTGGCCGTCGTGAAATCGGCCACGGCCGTTTGGCCCGTCGTTCGGTACAGGCCATGCTGCCGGCCGCTGACGTGTTCCCGTACACTATCCGCGTAGTATCGGAAATCACCGAGTCCAACGGCTCCAGCTCCATGGCTTCGGTCTGCGGTGCCTCCCTGGCGCTGATGGACGCGGGCGTGCCGATGAAGGCGCCGGTTGCCGGTATCGCCATGGGCCTGGTCAAGGAAGGCGAGAAGTTCGCCGTACTGACCGACATCCTGGGTGACGAAGACCACCTCGGCGACATGGACTTCAAGGTAGCCGGTACCGCCAAAGGCGTCACCGCGCTGCAGATGGACATCAAGATCAACGGCATCACCGAAGAGATTATGGAAATCGCCCTGGGCCAGGCCCTGGAAGCGCGCCTGAACATCCTCGGCCAGATGAACCAGATCATCGGCGAGTCGCGTACCGAGCTGTCGGCCAACGCGCCGACCATGATCGCGATGAAGATCGACACCGACAAGATCCGTGACGTCATCGGTAAAGGCGGCGCCACCATTCGCGCCATCTGCGAAGAGACCAAGGCTTCGATCGACATCGAAGACGACGGCTCGATCAAGATCTTCGGCGAAACCAAGGAAGCCGCGGACGCTGCCAAGCAGCGCATCCTGGGCATCACCGCCGAGGCCGAGATCGGCAAGATCTACGTCGGCAAGGTCGAGCGCATCGTCGACTTCGGTGCCTTCGTCAACATCCTGCCGGGCAAGGACGGCCTGGTGCACATCTCCATGCTGAGCGATGCTCGCGTCGAGAAGGTCACCGACGTGCTGAAGGAAGGCCAGGAAGTCGAAGTACTGGTACTGGACGTGGACAACCGCGGCCGTATCAAGCTGTCGATCAAGGACGTTGCCGCTGCCAAGGCATCGGGCGTCTAAGCCTTTCAAGGCTAAAGGAAGGACCCTCCGGGGTCCTTTTTTTATGCCCGCCGCAAAATAGTTGAGAGCATGCATCTTGCACGTGGCTTTTTTACCGGGATTGCAAAATGCACGGTAACGGCTTCCTCTATCTTTGCTTAACTCATTGATTTCAAAGGTTTTATAGGGCGTGCAAAAACTGGCACAGCCCCTGCAACTACCTTACTACCTGACGCCAGGACCCAAGGCGCAGACCTTTCGAAAAAACAGGAGTGACCCATATGAAGAAGTTCGCCATTGCTGCCGCTACTGCTACCGCTCTGACCCTGACCATGGCTAACGCGGCATTTGCTGCCCAGTCCACCCAGGCCCCGATGACGCTTGCGGCCGGTGAGGTGACCAAAGCCAAGGAAGCCACTTCCGACACCTGGATCACCACCAAGGTGAAGGCTGACCTGATGACCGAGAAAGGCGTGCCAGGCAGTGACATCAAGGTCGAAACCAACAAAGGCGTAGTGTCCCTGTCTTCGGACGTGGCCATTACCGATGCACAGAAAGACATGGCGGTTGCCATCGCCAAGAAGATCAAGGGCGTACAGGCCGTCTCGGCTGATGGCCTGAAAGCCGAATAAGGATTGTCCCGTCGGCCAAAAGGATTTGGCCACCCCTTCAAGCAAAAGCCCCGGCCATCGCCGGGGCTTTCTATTGGCATTCAGGAAGGCCGCTTCAGCTCACCGGGTTGCGGGCGATCACATCGCTCTCGAAGCACACCTGCTCTTCGATCAGCGGCTCCACCAGGGGGCGGCTGTCGCGAAAATGTGCGGTCCGGGTATGCGCCTCGTACGCCTCATCGTCCTGGTAGATCTCGTACAGGTAGATGACTTCGGCATCATCCCGGTCCTGCGAGACATCGAATACCAGGCAACCCGGCTCGGTGGCGACCGACGCCGCTGCGTTGGCATTGATGGCTGCCAGGAAGGCATCGGCGGTACCGGGTTTCACCCGCGTCTTGATAAATAGGCAGTACACATGACGCTCCTTTTGTTTTAAATTCTATTATAAATAGTATACAAAAAAGGAGCCGCGCTCATGTCCGATCTACCTGCCCGCCCAGGCCGTCTCAATGGCCTGCGGCACATCGCCCTGCTGGTGCCCAACCTGGAGGAGTGCGAGCGCTTCTACGTGGATGTGCTGGGCATGGAGGTGCTCAACCGTGCCAACGAAGACCTGGTCTACCTCACTTGCGGCAACGACAACCTGTCGCTCGGGCGCGGCGCAGGCGCGGCCAACGGCCTACAGACCTTGGATCACTATGGTTTCATCGTCGACAGCGTGGAGGAACTGGAAGCCTGGTACCAGTACTTCAAGGCCCATGGCGTGACGCTGCTGGACCGCCCGTTCAATCACGGCGATGGCGCGCGCAGCTTCCATTTGCTGGACCCGGCGGGGAACAAGGTGCAGCCGCTGTATCACCCGGCGGTGTCGGGACAACGGCTGGCCTGACCGTATCTATCACTTGCGCTGCCCTTATCGCCGGCAAGCCGGCTCCCACAGAGGTACAGTGTGTATCTGTGGGAGCCGGCTTGCCGGCGATAAGGGCTACTCGGTCGAGAGCTACTCGGCATCCAGGTGCATCGGCGTCACCACGCGGCCATCGCTCTCGGCCTGGCCGAGGTTGGTGTCGATGAAGTACACGCGGTCATCTTCCAGCTGGCCCTTGTCCACCAGGTAGTCCTTGATGCTGCTGGCCCGCTCCTGGCCCAGGTTGCGCAGCAACACGGCGCTTTCCGCCCAGGACTTGATGACCGCTTCACGCAGCTTGGCGCTGCGCTCGTCACGGCCCAGGTTCTGCCAATCAGCTGGAGGCTGCTGTTTCAGGCGTGCACGATAGATGCCCTCGAGCATCGCCGGTTTGTCGCTGTCGTCCACCACCAGCAACGAGGCATTGGCTGGGACCTTGTCGCCCCGACGCTGTAGGATTTTGTACCAGGTGGCCTGGTACTCGCGCTCCAGGCGCTGCTGGGCGATCAGCGGGCCGTCACTGCTCTGGGCCGCCGTGCCTTCGATTTCCAGGCGCAATTCAGGGCGTTCCTTGAGGGCAGAGGCGAGCTTGTCCAGAGAGGCTTGCACATCCGGCGTGAGGTCGCTCGAGCCTGCGGCGAAAGACACGTTGCCGAGATCTTCCGCGCCACCCCCCGAGACCAACCCGCCAAGCAGTTTGAACGGCGCCTGCGCCGCGCGCAGCACCAGGTTGCGCAGGGTCTGCCAGACGATCGGCATCACGCTGAACTGAGGGTTGTTCAGGTCGCCCGAAACCGGCAGTTCGATGGAAATCTTGCCTTCGGTATCCTTGAGCAAGGCCACCGCCAGGCGGATGGGCAGATCCACCGCGTCAGGGCTGTCGACTTTCTCACCCAGCTGCAGTTGCTCGACCACCACTTTGTTTTCGGCCTTGAGCTGGCCATTGGTGATCAGGTAGTGAAGGTCCAGGTTCAACCGCCCCTTGCGGATGCGAAACCCTGCGAACTTGCCCGAGTAGGGCGTCAGGGTGGTCAGCTCGACGCGTTTGAAGCTGGTGGCGATATCGAGACTGGCCAGCGGGCTGAACGGGTTTAGTGCCCCCTTGATGGTCACAGGCGCGTAACGGTCGACCTTGCCCTTGATGTCCACCTTGGCGGGCGTGGGCTTGCGGTTGTCGATGGTTCCGATCTGGCCGTTGAGCTGCTGTACCGCAGTGGCGAAGTTAGGCGTCAGGGTCAGGTCGGCGAAGTTGGCCGAGCCATCGTTGATGCCGATCTGGCCGATGCGGATGCCCAGCTCCTTGCCGCTACCGGCAGCAGCGGGCTTGCTCGGGGCCGAGGCAGGCTTGTCGGCGGGTTGCGGGATCAGCAGGTCGTCGACGTTGGTGGTGCGGTCTTCGTTGATGATGAAGCGCGCGTAGGGTTGCAGCAGGGTGACCTTGTCGATCGACAGGGCATCGCCATGCACGTACGACAGGCCATCGACGTTGACCTGTTGCCATTTGACGAAGTCGCGGTTCTTGATGGTGTCCAGGGTGTGCAGTTGGTTGGCCTGGGCCTTGCCGGTGATGGTGAAGGCCAGCGGGTCGGTGCTCTTGAGGTCGACCTTGAGGTCGCTGGAGAGCATGCCACTGCGCAGCTCCAGGCGGATGAACGGGCTGATGTAGGCCTGGGCCACCCGTAGGTCGATATCGCGGGTGGCAACGTCGAGCTTGGCCGAGACCGGGGCCAGGTTGACCTGGCCTGCGGCCTGTAGCTTGCCCTGCCTGCCCACGCCGGTGTCGAGCTTGAGGGTGAAGGGCGACTGGTTGAGGCTGTCGAAATTCTGCACGTCGAGGTTGAGCGGGCCGACATCCAGGGCCACGGGCTCTTTCTGGCTGCGATCGGCCAGATGGACCATGTAGTTGCGCGCCTGCACGTCCTTGAGCAGGACCTGCCAGGGCTTGCTCGGCTCTTTGGCAGCCTGTTCTTGCGGGGTGGGTTCGGCGGCGGCGGGCTCGGCCTTTTCCTTTGGCGTGGCCTTGGCCGGCTGGCTGGCGAACAGCTTCTGCCAGTCGAGCTGGCCGTCCTTCTCCAGGGCTGCCCAGGTTTCCAGCTTGTCGCTGCGGATCTTGCCGACGGTGACCAACTGCTTGGCCAGGTCGATGGAGGTTTCACTGACCTCCAGGCTGGCCAGGCGCGCCAGTGGGCGGCCATCCGGTGCCTTGATGGCAAAGGGCGCGACCCGCACCGAGGTGTTGTCGAGCAGCAGCTCGGTTTCCTTGGAAAGGTTGAGCTTGTAGTGGGTGTCGAGGCTGACCATTCCGTCTTCCAGCACCAGCGGCACGGCGTCGCGCACGTAAGGCCAGAACAGCTTCATCTTGCCGTCGGTGACTTTCAGCGTGCCCTCGGAAGCGATCGGCGTCAGGCTGAGCGTGCCGCTCCAGTCGATACGCCCACCCGCCGGGCCGTTGGCCACCAGGGTCATGTCGGCGTTGTCGTCGGGGAGGGTGCTGAGGTTCTTCAGCTCCAGGTTCATCGAGTCGTAGAGAAACTCGATCGGCTCGCTCGGGCGTAGGTCCTGGAAGTGCAGGTAACCCTCGCTCAGCTTGATGCTGGCAATGCGCAGCGGGAACGGGTCGCTTGGCGGTTCCTCGGCCTTGGGCTCGCTGGGCGGGAGCTTGAACAGCTGGGCCAGGTTGAGGCTGCCGTCCTTGGCGAACAGCAACTCGGTACGCGGCTTGTCCAGCTCCACCGCGTCGAGGCGCAGGGCCTTGGTCCACAGGCTGTCGAGGGACAGGTTGGCGTAGAGACGCTCGAAGCCGACCTGCTCCTTGCCGGGCTCGCCGATCTGCAGGCCCCACAGGGTCAGTTCGAGGCTGAACGGATTGAGTTCGATGCGCTGCAGATGCGCCGGCACCGTGGCGTACTGCGCCAGTTGCTGGTTGGCGATGCGCAGGGCGATGCCGGGGAGAATGAAAAAGCCGAGCAGGCTGTACAGGGCCACGAGGGCCACGAGTGCGCCGAGGGCGCGGGTCAATCCTTTGGGCATGTGTCGCTTCGTCTGTATCAGGCTGGAGTGCTTGGAGTATGGCACGTTAAATCGGTTCCGATGAACGGACCAAAATACCTCATTCGACGCCCATGCGCCGCCTGGCGCGCTGCGCCGAGCCATTGCGCATGGCCCAGCGCAGCACTGGCGCGGTATTGCTCAGGCCCAGGCGGATCATGCGCCGCTCGACCGCGCCCTGGTGCAGGCCGAGCATTGCGCTGGCCCAGTCCGGCAGCAGGTCGATGCCGGCCTTGAGCATCAGCTTGCCCACCGGCTCGGCGAGGCGGCTGGGGGCCGGGGCCTTGAGCAGGATATCGACCACCTCGAGGCTGCGCGCATCGCACTGCAACTGCGGGCGCATGCGCTGCAGGTAGGCATCCACCTCGGCACAGGAGCGGGGCACGTCGCGCGCGCCCAGGCGCTCGGCGATCAGGGCGATCTCGTGGTAGTAGGCGTCCTGCGCGCTACGCGGCAGACCAGGATTGCGGTAGCGCAGGTGGGCGGCAAGGAAGCTGCTGACTTCGGCCACATGCACCCAGGTCAGCAGGTCGGGGTCGCTGGCGGCGTAGGGGCGGCCATCGGCCGCGGTGCCGACCACCTTGAGGTGGATGGTGCGAACCTTGTCGATCAGCCACTCGGCGTCACGGGTCGAACCGAAGGTGGTGCCGGAAATGAACTGGCTGGTGCGGCGCAGGCGGCCGAGCAGGTCCTGGCGAAAGTTCGAATGGTCCCAGACCCCGGCCAGGGCCAGCGGATGCAGTAGTTGCAGCATCAGCGCACTGATCCCGCCCACCAGCATGCTGGGGAAGTCGCCGTGTACCTGCCAGCTGATGCTCTGCGGGCCGAACAGGCCGGGATCGCCCTTGGGCGACTCCAGGTCGAGCTGGCCGAGGGCCAGCCCGGTGAGGCTCATGACTTGGGTTTCGATGCGGCGACGCAAGGCTTCCATGGCGACCTGTGCTGGCCGCCATGGCGGCCGTCTAGGGGATTGGGCGATTGTCGTCCAGTCGGGCACCGCCCGGGCTGGTGGGCGCGTGCGTTTCGAACGCGCTGCCCTGCACATGATAAACCGTGGGCTCCTCGGAAAAATATGGTGTCAGGTGGGCCATGAAGACCTGGTGGTCTTCACTGGCCTCGAAATCCGGCGCGTGGTCCTCGAGTGTTTGCCATTGCACGATCAGGTTGAATTGATGGGGGCTCTCGATCCCTTGCGCGAGCACATGGCTGACGTGACCCTTGGCTCGGCTGAGCAACGGGGCGACCTCGGCGAATGCGTGCGTGAAGGTATCGACGTGGGTCGGACGAATGGGAAGCAGGGCAATTTCGTAGATCATGGCGGTCCTTGAAGTCGAAAAGGGTGGCAGGTGCTTCAAGCGCTGGCGGGGTCGGCCAAGGGCACGACCGCAATGGCGATCTTCCCCTGCAGGCCATTGTTGGCGCTTTGCAGCCGGGCATGGGCGAGGGGAACCTCAGCGAGGGAGTAGACGGCGCCCACGTGTGGCTTCAGTTGCCCGCGTTCGACCAGCGCGCTCAACTCGTCGAGCTTGCCGCGGTGCTGCCGGGTGAAGACGAAGTGGTAACTCGCGTTGCGGCCCCAGGCCTGGATCAGGTTCTGCGGTTGCGCGATGTCCACGATCGACACCACGCGCCCCAGTTGCGCCAGGACGTCCGGGCTGCGTGCCAGGGTATCGCCACCGATGGTGTCGAAGACCACGTCGACGCCTTGGCCCCCGGTTTCCCGCTGGACGACATCGACATAATCCTGATGCTCATAGTCGATGACCACGTCCGCGCCCATTTGCCGCACGAATTCGGCATTGGCCTCGCGCACGGTGGTGAACACCCTTGCGCCCATGGCCTTGGCCAGCTGGATCGCCACGTGGCCGACACCACCTGCGCCGCCGTGAATCAGGATGCGCTCGCCCACCCTGAGCGCCGCACGCACTACCAGGGCCTCCCAGGCCGTGCCGCCGACCAGGCTCAGGCTGGCTGCCTCCAGGTGGCTCAGCGAAGGCGGCTTCAGGCCGATGATGTCTTCGGCGGCGACGTGGTACTCGGCATAGCTGCCCGCCCCGTCGAAGATCTGCGGCGTGTACCACACCTCGTCGCCCGGCCTGAACGCGGTCACACCCGGCCCGACGGCTTCGACGACGCCGGAAACGTCGTGCCCGGTAATGGCCGGGAGGGGCACCAGGTCGGGGTAGTCGCCACGCCGAACCTGGTAATCCAGGGGGTTGATGGAGGTGGCGTGCACCCGGACCAGCACCTGTCCGGCCTGCGGCACCGGTTTGGCGACATCGCGATAGGCGAATGCGTCCGGGCCGCCAAAGGAATCCAGTATCAACGCTTTCATGGTGTTTCCTCGCTTCGATAAAAAGGGATATCGGGAAATATCGATGTATAAAGTAGAGTGAAGTTGCTGTTCTATGCCTTGGCACCTGCCAGGTGCCGCAGTTGTTGCCTCCTTGGGTTAGATAAAAGGGTTCGATAAAACGGGATATCGGGAAAAGTCGATGTATAGAGATAAAAGTAAAACCTACAACTCACTCCCGATCAGCTCGGCGAGGGCGCTGATGGCTGCTTCGTTACGCTTGTAATAGGTCCACTGGCCAATGCGCCGGACTTCGACCAGGCCTGCGCGCTGCAGGGTGGCCAGGTAGTCGGACACCGTCGACTGCGACAGCCCGACGCCTTCCTGGATGCTGCTCACACAGACGCCCACCGTATGAACGTCACCTTCGTCCTGGGGAGGAAAGTGTTTCACCGGGTCTTTCAGGCCTTTGAGGATCTCGAGACGGGTACGGTTCGAGAGTGCCTTGAATATGTCGAGTAGTTCCATGGCGCGATAATATCGGGATTTACCGATATGTCAATGCGGTAAAGGATGATCGGGGCGGCGGTGGCGGCCGCCCCAAGGGTTCTACTGGTTGAGACGTTTGTCGATCAGGCCCTGGACCACGCTGGGGTCGGCGAGGGTGGATGTATCCCCCAGGTTGTCCAGCTCGTTGCAGGCGATCTTGCGCAGGATGCGCCGCATGATCTTGCCCGAGCGGGTCTTGGGCAGGGCGGGCGCCCACTGGATCAGCTCGGGCTTGGCGAAGCTGCCGATTTCCTTGCTGACCAGGGCCAGCAGTTCGGCCTTGAGCGCATCATCCGGTTCTATACCGTTCATGGGGGTGACGAAGGCATAGACGCCCTGGCCCTTGAGGTCATGGGGATAACCGACCACCGCGGCTTCGGCGACGCTGTCGTGCACCACCAGCGCGCTCTCCACCTCGGCGGTGCCGATGCGGTGGCCGGAGACGTTGATTACGTCGTCGATGCGCCCGGTGATCCAGTAGTCGCCATCGGCGTCGCGGCGGGCGCCGTCGCCGGTGAAGTAATAGCCGGGCATGGGCTTGAAGTAGGTGTCGACCATGCGCTGGTGATCGCCGTAGACGCTGCGGATCTGCCCGGGCCAGCTGGCCCTGATCGCCAGCAGGCCGGCGCCTGGCCCCTCGATGAGCTTGCCCTTTTCATCCAGCAGCACAGGCTGCACGCCGAACATCGGTTGGGTGGCGCAACCGGGCTTGAGCCTTTGTGTGCCGGGAAGGGGCGTGAGCATGATGCCGCCGGTCTCGGTCTGCCACCAGGTGTCGACGATGGGGCAGCGTTTCTGCCCGACCGCCTCGAAGTACCATTCCCAGGCCTCCGGGTTGATCGGCTCGCCGACGCTGCCGAGCAGGCGCAGGCTCTGGCGCGAGGTGCCCTGCAGCGGGCCGGAGCCTTCACGCATCAGGGCCCGCAACGCGGTGGGCGCGGTGTAGAAGATGTTCACCTTATGCTTGTCCACCACCTCCCAGAAACGCGAGGTGTCGGGGTAGTTGGGCACGCCTTCGAACATCAGCGAGATCGCGCCGTTGGCCAGCGGACCATAGACGATATAGCTGTGGCCGGTGACCCAGCCGACGTCGGCGGTGCACCAGAACACTTCGCCGTCGCGGTAATCGAATACCACTTTGAAGGTCATCGTGGCCTGCAGCAGGTAGCCGGCGGTGCTGTGCAGCACGCCCTTGGGTTTGCCGGTGCTGCCGGAGGTGTAGAGGATGAACAGCGGGTCCTCGGCGTTCATCGGTTCGGGCGGGCAGTCGTCACCGGCCTTTGCCGTTGCCTCGTGGTACCAAAGGTCACGGCCTTCGCTCCAGCTGACGTCGCCGCCGGTGCGCTTGACCACGAGCACACTGCTGACGGCCGGGCAGCTGGCCAGCGCCTTGTCGACATTCTGCTTGAGCGGTATGCGCTTGCCGCCGCGCACCCCTTCGTCGGCAGTGATCACGGTGCGGCAATCGGCGTCGAGGATACGGTCGCGCAGGGCATCGGGGGAGAAGCCGCCAAACACCACCGAGTGAATGGCGCCGATGCGGGTGCAGGCGAGCATCGCATAGGCGGCCTCGGGGATCATCGGCATGTAGATGCACACCCGGTCGCCTTTGTTCACACCCCGGGCTTTCAGGGCATTGGCCAGCCGGCACACCTGGCGGTGCAGCTCGCGGTAGCTGATGGCCTTGCTGTCCTTGGGGTCGTCGCCCTCCCAGAGCAGCGCGGTCTGTTCGCCGCGCGTGGCCAGGTGGCGATCGATACAGTTCTGGCTGACATTCAGCTGGGCGCCATCGAACCAGCGCGCCGTGCCGGTCTTCAGGTCGCATTGCTGCACGCTCGACCAGGGCTTGATCCAGTCCAGGCGCTTGGCCTGCTCGGTCCAGAAGGTGTCGGGGTCGTCCACCGACTGGCGATAGAGGCGGCGGTAGTCGTCGTCGGAGAGTGTGGCGGCCTGGCTGACGGCCAGTGCCTCGGGATAGTCGCGGATATCGAACATGGCGGGTGGTCCTGCTCTTGTTAGGGGCGAGGGACTGCAACGGCTATTCGATGGACAGTGTAGAAGGTGGGGGTGTTCCCGGGCCGAAAGCATCGCGGGGCAAGCCGCATCGGCGCACCGATGCGATTTGCCCCGCGATTGACGGCTACAGGTCGATCAGCCGCGGTGACGGCCGCGGAAGTAGTTGATCAGGCCTTGGGTCGAGCCATCCTCGGCGCTGTCTTCCTGGGCCCCGACCAGGCGCTGGTACACGCCCTTGCCCAGTTCCTTGCCCAGCTCCACGCCCCACTGGTCGAAGGCGTTGATGCCCCAGACCACGCTCTGCACGAACACCTTGTGCTCGTACATTGCCACCAGCGCGCCAAGGCGGCGCGGGCTGATGCGCTCGACCACCAGGGTGTTGCTCGGGCGGTTGCCTGGGATCACCTTGTGCGGCGCCAGCTTGGCGATGTCGTCTTGGTTCAGGCCCTTGGCGCGCAGTTCGGCCTCGGCTTCCTCGCGGGTCTTGCCGAGCATCAGTGCCTGGCTCTGCGACAGGCAGTTGGCGTACAGCCACTGATGATGGTCGGCCACCGGGTTGAAGCTCACCACCGGCACGATGAAGTCGGCCGGGATCAGCTGGGTGCCCTGGTGCAGCAGTTGGTGGTAGGCGTGTTGGCCGTTGCAGCCGACGCCGCCCCAGATTACCGGGCCGGTTTCGGTCTGCACCGGCGTGCCATCGGTCAGCACGCTCTTGCCGTTGGACTCCATGTCCAGCTGCTGCAGGTGCTTGGTGATGTTGCGCAGGTAGTGGTCGTACGGCAGGATCGCGTGGCTGCGGGCGCCCCAGAAGTTGCCGTACCATACGCCCAGCAAGGCCAGCAGCACCGGCATGTTCTTCTCGAACGGCGCGGTCTGGAAGTGCTGGTCCATGGTGTAGGCGCCGGACAGCAGCTCCTTGAAGTTGGCGGTGCCGATGGCCAGGGCGATCGGCAGGCCGATGGCCGACCACAGCGAGTAACGCCCGCCCACCCAGTCCCACATCGGGAAGATGTTCTCTTCGCGGATGCCGAAGGCCACGGCCGCAGCCTTGTTGCTCGACACGGCGATGAAGTGGCGGTACAGCTCGGCTTCCGAGCCGCCCTGGGCCAGGTACCAGGTACGCGCGGCCATGGCGTTCTTCAGGGTCTCGAGGGTGTTGAACGACTTCGACGACACGATGAACAGGGTGGTCTCGGCGCGCAGGTTGGCCGACAGTTCATGGAACTCGCTGCCGTCGATGTTCGCCAGGTAGTGGCAGCGCACGCCGCGCTGGGCGTAGGGCAGCAGAGCCTCGGAGACCAGCTCCGGGCCCAGGAACGAGCCGCCGATGCCGATGTTGACCACGTCGGTGATCGGCTTCTCGCTGTAGCCGCGCCACAGGCCATCGTGGATGCGCCCGACCAGTTCGGTGATCTGGTTGAGCACCTTGTGCACTTCGGGCATCACGTTGACGCCGTTCACGCTGAGCTTGTCGCCGACCGGGCGGCGCAGGGCGGTGTGCAGCACCGGGCGGCCTTCGGAGGCGTTGATGATCTCGCCGCTGAACATCGACTTGATGGCTGCTTCCAGGTCGACTTCCTTGGCCAGGTTGACCAGCAGGTCTCGGGTCTGCTCGGTGATCAGGTTCTTCGAGTAGTCGAGAAACAGGCCGCAGCTGCTCAAGGAGAATTGGTCGAAGCGCTTGCCGTCGGCGGCGAAGGCTTCGCGCATGCTGAAGCCCTGCATGGCGTCGCGGTGTTGCTGGAGCGCCTGCCAGGCGGGCAGCGCCGTCACATCGTGGGGGGTACGGTAATACGCCATTGCGGGTGGTTTCCTTGTTGCATGGTCAGGCTTGGACAGCGGCAGTCATTGCCGGTTGCAAGCTGGACATTATAGGCATTGGCGCCAAGGCGGGAATGGGGGGAGGCGGGCGGCGCGGATTAAAAATTGTCACCGGCCTGATACCCAAGGTACGCGTGGGGCGGCGTTGAGCCGCTCCCACGCGTCGAGCTCAGGCGGTCTGCTCTTCCAGGTGCAGATAAAGATTGTCGATCAGCCGAGTGTTACCCAGGTAAGCTGCGGCGATCACCACCAGGTCACGGTCATCGACCTGCGCCGGGCGCAGGGTGACGGCGTGGCGCACTTCCAGGTAATCCTTACGGAACCCGGCGGCTTCGAGTTGCGCCTGGCCCTCGGCGATCAGCGCCGCGTAGTCGCGCTGGCCACGGCGCAAGGCCTCGACCATGCCGCCCAGCACACGGTACAGCGCCGGCGCGGCGGCACGCTGCTCCGGCGTCAGGTAGCCATTGCGCGAGGACAGCGCCAGGCCATCCTCGGCGCGCACGGTCGGCTCGCCGATGATCTGGATCGGCATGTTCAGGTCGCGGACCATGGCGCGGATCACCGCCAGTTGCTGGAAATCCTTCTCGCCGAACACGGCCAGGTCTGGCTGGACCATGTTGAACAGCTTGCTGACCACGGTCGCCACGCCCTCGAAGTGGCCAGGACGGCTGGCGCCGCACAGCCCTTCGGACAGTTGCGGCACGCTGACGCGGGTCTGCACGGTCATGCCGTCGGGGTACATCTCCTCGACGGTAGGGGCGAACAGCAGGTGGCAGCCGGCCTGGAGCAGTTTCTCCTGGTCGGCGGCGAGGGTGCGTGGATACTTGTCCAGGTCTTCGCCGGCGCCGAACTGCAACGGGTTGACGAAGATGCTGGCGACCACGAAGTCGGCGCGCTGTGCGGCCTTGGTCACCAGGGCGGCGTGGCCGCTGTGCAGGTTGCCCATGGTCGGCACGAAGGCGATGCGCTTGCCCTCGCCACGGGCGCGGGCCACGGCGGCGCGCAGCTCACGGACGGTCTTGACGGTATTCATGCGCTGAACCCATGTTCGCTGCCGGGGAAGCTGACGTCCTTGACCGCGCGGACATAGGCGGCCAGGGCACTCTTGATGTCCGGTTGGCCGACCATGAAGTTCTTCACGAACTTCGGCACGCGGCCGCTCAACGACAGCCCGAGCATGTCGTGCAGCACCAGCACCTGGCCATCGGTGGCGCTGCCGGCACCGATGCCGATCACCGGAATGCTCACGGCCTGGGAGATTTCTGCGGCCAGCTCGCTGGGCACGCACTCGAGCAGCAGCATGGCCGCGCCGGACTGTTCCAGGGCGATGGCGTCGGCGCGCATCTGACGCGCCTGGGCTTCCTGGCGACCCTGGACCTTGTAGCCGCCCAGCACGTTGACCGTCTGCGGGGTCAGGCCCATGTGCGCGCACACCGGCACGCCGCGTTCGGCCAGCAGGCGGATGGTTTCGCCCAGCCAGGCGGCGCCTTCGATCTTGAGCATGTGGGCGCCGGCACGCATCAGTTCGGCGGCGTTGGCGAAGGCTTGCTCGGGGGTGGCATGGGCCATGAACGGCAGGTCGGCGAGGATCAGCGCCCCCTCGTTGCCGCGCTTGACGCAGGCGGTGTGGTAGGCCATGTCGCGATTGGTGACGGGCAAGGTGCTGTCATGGCCCTGCAGGACCATGCCCAGGGAGTCGCCCACCAGCAGCACCTCCACGCCGGCCTGGCTGGCTGCCTTGGCGAAGGTCGCGTCATAGCAGGTCAGCATGGTGATTTTTTCACCCTTGGCCTTCAGGCCGTGCAGGGTAGTCAGGGTTACTTCAGGCATGTAGGGGAGTCCTCGTTCAGGCGCTGTGAACAACAACTGCGTACAACGCGTGTATTCATCTTCCGGAGCGGCACATCATCGGTCGTGATGTTCGGGCACAGATCCGTCCGAGCCTAAATGGGTGATAGCGGCACAGTGGCGCCGCGGGACGCCTATAGTCGTGAGCGAGGTGGGGGAAGTCAACCAGCCGTGTTACCGCATTGTTACGGCGTGGGTGTTACTGGCGTTACCGCCGTCTGAAACGCCCGATTTACAGGCGTTCCAGGCCGACGAACGGGCAGCCCTCGAGCAATTGCGCGAGGGGGCGGCCGTCGGCAAGGCAGAAGCTTTCGGGAACCAGCTCGGCGAGCGGGTAGAGCACGAAGGGACGGGCCTGCATATGGTAGTGCGGGACTTTCAGGCGTGGTACGTCGATGACCTGGTCGCCGAACAGCAGCATGTCCAGGTCGAGGGTGCGTGGGCCCCAGCGTTCCTTGCGTACGCGGCCCTGGTCGTTCTCGATGGCCTGCAGGGCGTCCAGCAGGTCCAGCGGTGCCAGTGCCGTGTCGATGGCCGCCACGGCGTTGGTGTAGCGTGGCTGGCCCGGCAGCAGCGAATCGCTGGTGTAGAGCGCCGAGGCCGCCGCCAGGCGGGTCTCGGCGATCAGGTCCAGCGCCTGCAGGGCGCTGCGCAGCTGCTCGGCGGGCTCATCCAGGTTGCTGCCCAGGCCGATGTACGCACGGGTGGTCATGCTCAGTCCCAGGCCTGCTCGTCGTCACGCTTGCGCTTGCCGCCACTGCGCTTGCGCTTGCGTGGGCCGGCACCGGCGCCAGCGGCGTCGTCACGGTTGCCCAGCTCGCGGATCATGTCGCGGCGCTGGCTGTCGTTGGCATCCTGGTAGTCGGTCCACCATTGGCCCAGCCCATCGGTTTCCTCGCCGGCGCTTTCACGCAGCAGCAGGAAGTCGTAGCCGGCGCGGAAACGCGGGTTGTCCAGCAGCATGTCGGCGCGCTTGCCGCTGCGCCGTGGCAGGCGCTCCTGCATGTCCCAGATCTCGCGGATCGGCAGGGTGAAGCGCTTGGGGATGGCGATGCGTGCGCACTGTTCGGCGATCAGGTCGTGGGCCGCGCCGTTCATGGCCGGAATCGGCGGCACGCCCTGGCTCTGCAGGTACAGTACGCGGCTTGGCAGGGCAGGCCAGAGCAGCGCGGCGAACAGGAAGGCGGGCGTCACCGGCTTGCCCTGCTTGACGCGCAGGTCGGTGTTGGCCAATGCCTGGCTGATCAAGCTGTGGGTGTAACTCGGGCGTTCTTCCAGGGCATGGCTGCTGGCCGGGAACAACGGCTCGAACAATTGCAGGTCGACCAGCATCTCGAAGGTGATCGCCCCCTGGCCGTTGAGGAACAGCTTGAGGCTTTCCTCGAACAGGCGCGCGGGTGGGATGTCGCGCAGCATCGGCGCCAGCTCGCGGATCGGCTGCACGGTGTGCTTCTCGATGCCGAAGTCCAGCTTGGCGGCGAAGCGCACGGCGCGCAGCATGCGTACCGGATCTTCCTGGTAACGGTGGGTCGGATCGCCGATCAGGCGCAGCAGCCGGTTACGGATGTCGTGGACACCGTTGGCGTAGTCGAGGATGCGCTCGCTGACCGGGTCGTAGTACAGGGCGTTGATGGTGAAGTCGCGGCGTTGCGCGTCTTCTTCCAACGTGCCGTACACGTTGTCGCGCAAGATGCGACCGCTGGCATTGTGCGACGAACGGTGGCTATCGGACTGGTCTTCATCGGAGTGGGGCGCACGGAAGGTGGCGACCTCGATGATGTCACGGCCGAAATGCACGTGGACCAGCTTGAAGCGCCGGCCGATGATACGGGCGTTGCGGAACTCCGCGCGGACCTGCTCGGGGGTGGCGCTGGTGGCGACGTCGAAGTCCTTGGGCGTGATGCCCAGCAGCAGGTCGCGCACGCAGCCACCGACCAGGTAGGCCTGATAGCCGGCCGCCTGCAGGCGCTCGACGATGCTCACGGCATGGCGGCTGAACTGGCTGCGCTGCAGCGAGTGCTGGCTCTTGTTGATCACTTCAGGCGTGGTACGCCTGTGGTGCTGGCCACGAACGGGCGGGCGGAACGACTGGAACAGCTTCTTCAGCATGGGATGCACTGTTTGAAGGAATGATCGGCCAAGGATAGGAGAATGGCCGCATGATGGGCGGGGATTCTAGCATTTACTGGGGGAATGGTGTAGGCGGTGTGGCAAGGGTGATGCGAAGGGGAGAAACGACATGGGGAGCCGAAGCTCCCCATCAAGTCGTTGCGTGCTCTTATTGTTCTTCTGCTGGGCTTCTTGTTTTTGTTGAGTGCCCTGTCCACAAATCTTGAAGCTTGTGGACGACCCCCAAACCGGGGGTAAAGAGCAAACGGATTGCTTTGGTCGCCGAGTTGATGCTGATCTGTCGATCCAATCAGTTCAGGTGCTGCTTTTGAGTGCAGTTTTTGTTGTTCTCTGCCTGATCGTGGGGCAAGCCCCAAACACAACGCCTCTCCAAAAGAATCAGTTAGCTGCGCCTCCGCCGTCTTGTTTTTATTGTGCGTGAGCCGTTTCGTCTTGTTCTTATTCTGAGTTGCAGTGCTTGTTATTGTTCTTGTGCCAGAGATATAGCAGGTGCCGTGCCAACTTTTGAAGATCCAATGAAATCGGGGCTTTCAGCGTTCCAGGCAGCTTTTGCCGCGGGGCAAATGTAGAAATTTCGTTACCTTACGCCTCGGGGGATGTTACGCCCGCCAGGGTAGGTAACAGATTTTTGCGGTAACTGATGTGTTACCCCAAACAACCGCGGGGCAAGCCCGGCTCCCACGGACCAGGCAAGACTGGCGTGGGAGCGGGCTTGCCCCGCGATCGGATTACACAGAATCAGTTGTCGCTGGTGGCGTTGCTCTTGCGCCGCGGGATGCCCAGGCGCTGGCGGCGTTCCCACAGGCATTTGCGGCTGACGCCCAGCTTGCGGGCCAGTTCGGTTTCGGTCATGTGGTCCTGGTGCTCGAGCACGAAGTGCTGGAAGTAATCCTCCAGCGACAGGTCCTCGGTCGGCTCATGGCTGGCGCTGTTGCTGCTGGCCAGCGCCGGCAGGTTGTCCAGCATGTCGTCGTCTTCCAGGTCGCTCAGCTCGATGTCGATGCCCAGCAGGTCGGCGGAAATTTCCGCGCTTTCGCTGAGAATCACAGCGCGCTCCACCGCGTTTTCCAGTTCGCGCACGTTGCCCGGCCAGCTGTAGTGGCGAATGGCTTGTTCGGCATCGTGGGAGAAATGCAGGTCGTCGCGGCCGATCCGTGCGCTCTGGCGGGCAAGGAAGGCATTGGCGATCTCGTTGACGTCGCTGCCACGCTCGCGCAGGGCCGGCAATTTCAGGGCGATCACATGCAGGCGGTAGTAAAGGTCTTCACGGAACTGCCCGGCCTTTGCCAGGTTCTTCAGGTCGCGGTGGGTGGCCGCGATCAGGCGCACGTCGACCTTCTGCGATTGTACCGAGCCTACCCGGCGGATCTCGCCTTCCTGCAATACGCGCAGCAGGCGGGCCTGGGCTTCCAGTGGCAGCTCGCCGATCTCGTCGAGGAACAGGGTGCCACCATCGGCGGCTTCGACTAGCCCCGCCCGGCCCGCGCTGGCGCCGGTGAAAGCGCCCTTCTCGTGGCCGAACAGTTCCGACTCGATGAGGGTTTCCGGGATCGCCGCGCAGTTCACCGAGATCATCGGTGCCTTCGCCCGGCGCGAGAGGTTGTGCAGGGCGCGGGCGACCAGCTCTTTGCCGGTGCCGGATTCGCCCTGAATCAGAACATTGGAGTCGGTTGGCGCGACCTTGCGAATCTTCACGAACATGTCCTGCATCGGCGGGCAGGAGCCAATGATGCCGATCTCGCCATTGGCGGCGGCGGGGCTGGTCTTCTCCGCGCTGGCCTTGCCATTGGCGGCCCGGGGCTCGCCGGCCGGCGCCGAGGCCGGGGCGTTCACCCGGTCGCGCAGGATACGCGCCACGGCCTGGAGCATCTCGTCGTGGTCGAAGGGCTTGGCGATGTAGTCCACCGCGCCCATTTTCATCGAGTCCACCGCCGAGCGCAGGCTGGCGTAGCTGGTCATGATCAGTACCGGCGTGCCCTGGCCGAGCTTGATCAGCTCGGTACCCGGGGCACCCGGCAGGCGCAGGTCACTGACGATCAGGTCGAAGGTGGCAATGCTGAAGCGTTCCTGGGCTTCCTGCACCGAGCCGGCTTCGCTGACCTGGTACTGGTTCCGCTCGAGCAGGCGACGCAGGGCCGAACGGATGATGGTTTCGTCTTCGACGATCAGAATATGCGGCATTGATTCAATTCTCTCGACGGTCTCGAATTTCAGGGGACGTCGCTACGACATGCCGGGGCAGGGTCACGCGGATCCGGGTACCACGTTGGCGCTCGATGTCGGCCGGGCTGTCGATGGTGATTTGCCCATAATGCTCTTCCACGATGGAATAGACCAGAGCGAGCCCGAGTCCGGTTCCTTCGCCCGGGTCCTTGGTGGTGAAGAAGGGTTCGAACAGGCGGTCCATGATGCTTTTCGGAATACCGCTGCCTTCGTCCTCGACCACCAGGTCGACGGTGTGCTCGTTGATTTCACTGCGCACGCGCACGGCGCTGCCGGGTGGCGAGGCGTCGCGGGCGTTGGAGAGCAGGTTGATCAGCACTTGGGCCAGGCGTTGCGGGTCGCCCTCGACCCAGTGTTGCGGGTCGCAGAGGTTGAAGAACTGTACTTCGAAATTGCGCCGGTTCAACGCCAGCAGACCAATGGCATCCTGCGCCACCTCGGCCAGGCACACCGGCTCTTCGCTGTTCTGCTGGCTGCCGCCGGCGTGGGCGAAACTCATCAGCGACTGGACGATGCGCGACACGCGCTTGGTCTGCTCAAGGATCTGGCTGGACAGCTCGATGATCTCGCCGTCGCCCTCGCGCTCCTCGCGCAGGTTCTGCGCCAGGCAAGCGATGCCGGTGATCGGGTTGCCGATCTCGTGGGCCACGCCCGCGGCAAGGCGGCCGATGCTCGCCAGGCGCTCGGAGTGCACCAGCTTGTCCTCCAGTGCCTGGGTCTCGGTGAGGTCCTCGACCAGCAGCACCAGGCCACTGTTGCCCGGGGCCAGCGGCTCGTCGATGGCGGCCTTGTGCAGGTTCAGCCAGCGCGGCTGGCCATCGAGGACCAGGCGCTGCTTGTGCAGGTGTTCGTCGGGCACGTTGATGAAGCCTTGCAGCAGGCCGCGCCAGGGTTCGGCGATGGTCACCAGGCGCGAGCCGACCACATGCTTGGCGGCGATGCCGGTGAGCTCCTCCATCGCCTTGTTCCACATCAGGATCTCCTGGTCCTTGGCCAGCGAGCACACGCCCATGGGCAGTTCCTGCAGGGTCTGGCGGTGGTAGCGGCGCAGGGCGTCGAGCTCGGCGGCAAGGCCGGTCAGGCGCGAGTGATAGTCCTCGAGGCGGCTCTCGATGAAGTGGATGTCCTCGGTGACGTAGTTCTCGTTGCCGGACTTGTACGGCAGGAAGGTCTCGACCATGTCCTGCGCCACGCTCGGCCCCATCAGGCCGGACAGGTTGGCCTCGATGCGGTCGCGCAGGCGCCGCAGCGCATAGGGGCGGCGTTCGTCGAAGGGCAGGTAGAGGTCGCGCAGGGCCTGCTCCACCTCTTTTTGCGCAGCCTTGGCACCCAGCGGCTTGGCCAGCTGGGTGGCGAACTCCTGGGGCGAGGCTGCGTGCAGTTCGCGGCGTTGCGGGCGGCGCACGTTATCCACCGCGCAGGCCTCGGCGGCGCTGACCTCTTCGCTGCTGGCATTGGTGAACAGCGAGATCAGGGTGAACAGCAGGACGTTGGCCGCAAGCGAGGCGATGGCCGCCATGTGCCAGCTGGTGTCGTCCAGCACGTAGATCATGTCCAGCAACGGAATGTAGAAGCCCTGCAGGTTGCCCAGCAGCGGCAGCAGCATGGTCACCATCCACACCAGCATGCCGGCCAGCAGGCCGGCGATGAACCCTCGTCGGTTGGCGGTCGGCCAGTACAGCACCGAAAGCACCCCGGGCAGGAACTGCAAGGTGGCGACGAAGGCGACGATGCCCAGGTTGGCCAGGCTCTGGTGGTTGTTCTGGGTGAGGTAGAAGACGAAACCGGCGGTGATGATGGCGACGATCAGCGCCCGGCGGGTCCACTTCAGCCAGCGGTAGATGTTGCCTTCGGCCGGCGGCTGGTACAGCGGCAGCACCAGGTGGTTCAGCGCCATGCCCGACAGCGCCAGGGTGGTGACGATGATCAGTCCGCTGGCGGCCGACAAGCCACCGACATAGGCCAGCAGCGCCAGCGCTTCGTTGTTGGCGGCGATGCCCAGGCCCAGGGTGAAGTACTCGGGGTTGGTGCTGGCGCCCAGGCGCAGGCCTGCCCACAGCACCAGCGGCACCGCCAGGCTCATCAGCAGCAGGAACAGCGGCAGGCCCCAGCTGGCGCTGACCAGCGAGCGCGGGCTGAGGTTTTCGGTGAAGGCCATGTGGTACATGTGCGGCATGACGATCGCCGAGGCGAAGAACACCAGCAGCAGGGTGCGCCAGGGGCCTTCCTGCAACGGCGTGTGCAAGGCGGCGAGGGCGGTCTGGTTCTGCAGCAGCCAGACTTCCAGCCCATGCGGGCCACCGAACACGCCGTACAGCGCATAAAGGCCGATACCTCCCAGCGCCAGCAGCTTGATCACCGATTCGAAGGCGATGGCGAACACCAGGCCTTCGTGCTTTTCGCGGGTGGCGATATGGCGTGAGCCGAAGAAGATGGTGAACAGGATGATCAGCACGCAGAAGGCGAACGCCACCCGCGCCTTGACCGGCTCGCCGGTGAGGATGCTGATCGAGTCGGCCACCGCCTGGATCTGCAGGGCCAGCAGGGGCAGCACGCCGATCAGCATGAAGATGGTGGTCAGCGCGCCGGCCCAGGTGCTGCGAAAGCGAAACGCCAGCAGGTCGGCCAGTGACGACAGCTGGTAGGTGCGGGTGATCTTGAGGATCGGATAGAGCAGCACCGGGGCCAGCAAGAAGGCCCCGGACACCCCCAGGTAACAGGCAAGGAAGCCGTAGCCATATTGATAGGCCAGCCCGACCGAGCCATAGAAGGCCCAGGCACTGGCGTAGACGCCCAGCGACAAGGTGTAGGTCAGGGGGTGGCGAATGATCGCCCGCGGGATCAGCCCGCGCTCGCTGATCCAGGCCACGCTGAACAGCACCAGCAGGTAGGCGGCGCTGATCATGATCATCTGGGTCAGGCTAAAGCTCATCGGCATCTCGTTGGCTCTGCAGGATGAAGGTGACGACGATGAGGATCAGCCAGAGCAGGTAGGGGCGGTACCAGGCACCGGTCGGCTCGATCCACCAGTCCATGATGGCGGGGGAGAACAGGTAGATCCCCACCACCAGAAGCAGGACCAAACGATAGATGTACATGCTGGCCTCGAAGGGTTGGGCGCTGCGGTTTGGACTTATTATTGGCGCAAATGGCTGGGGCGATGCTAGCGGGAATCGGGGCTGTTAGCCAAGGGTTTGAATTTGTTAGGCTTTTGAGCCCGGTTTTGCTTGTTCTTGCCCATCGCGAGCCTGCGCATAGCCAGGCATCGTGGGCGCGGGCTTGCTCCGCGATAGGGCCGCTACTGCCTCAGCGCAAATCAGCCTCGGGCACCGTCATCTGCCGTGCAATGTGCTCCGGCCGCCACTGCTGGCGTGCCACCGCCAAAACCTCGGCCGGACTGGCTCCTGTCAGTGCCGGATCGATCTGCTGCCCCAATGCCCGCAACGCTCGCAGCAGCAAGGGCGTGGCCTGGTCCGCCTCAAGCGGCGGCGATCGATACGACTTGCCCAGCTTGTGCCCGTCAGGCTGCACGATCAATGGAATGTGCAGGTAACGCGGCTGCGAAAAGCCCAGCAACTCCTGCAGGTACAGCTGGCGGGGCGTGTTGTCCAGCAGGTCGGCGCCGCGCACGATGTCGGTGACGCCCTGCCAGGCATCGTCCAGCACCACCGCCAACTGGTAGGCATAGAGCCCGTCGCGGCGCTGGATGACGAAGTCGCCCACCTCGCGCCCGAGGTGCTGTTCGAACGTACCCTGGACGCGATCCGTGAAGCGGTAGATCAATTCCGGCACGCGCAGGCGAATGGCCGCGTCTTGCCGGGGATGCCCGGCGTTACGGCAAAAGCCTGGGTAGATACCGTCGTACCCTTCCAGTTGCTTGCGCGAACAGGTGCAGGCATAGGCCAGGCCCATGCTGAACAAACGGTCGACCACGGCGGCATAGGCCTCATGGCGCTGGCTCTGGAACACTACCTCGCCGTCCCACTCCAGGCCGTAGCGCTCCAAGGTCTGCAGGATCGCATCGCGTGCCCCGGGCATTTCCCGGGGCGGGTCGGTGTCTTCCATGCGCAGTAACCAACGGCCATCGACCGCGCGGGCGTCGAGCCAGGAGGCGAGGGCGGCCACCAGCGAGCCGAAGTGCAGAAAGCCGCTGGGGGTGGGGGCGAAGCGGCCGATGTAGCGGGAGTCGTTCATGGATTGCACAGCTATATAAATGAATACGGGGCGTACCGATTGCAGGAGCGGGCAAGCCCGCCTCCACAACCAGTACGCCCCGTCTGCGAGGTTCTGGAATCAGCCTTTACCGACAGTCTTTTCCTTCTTCTCGGCAATTTCCTTGCAGTCGAAGCACAGGTCGGCGGTCGGGCGGGCTTCGAGGCGGCGCAGGCCGATCTCGATGCCACAGGAGTCGCACCAGCCGTACTCGTCGGCCTTGATCTTGTCGAGGGTCTTGTCGATCTTCTTGATCAGTTTGCGCTCGCGATCGCGGTTGCGCAGTTCCAGGGCGAACTCCTCTTCCTGGCTGGCACGGTCGGCCGGGTCGGGGAAGTTGGCTGCTTCGTCCTTCATGTGGTCCACGGTACGATCCACACTGACCATCAGCTCGCCTTTCCAAGCGCTGAGCAGCTTGATGAAGTGCTTCTTCATGGGCTCGCCCATGTACTCCTCACCCTTTGTCTCTACGTAGGGTTCGACACCGTACATGGTCTGGACTTTTTGCTTTTCTACGGTGGACATGAATAGACCGCCTCTCACTCATCTGATCCAATGCGCAGGCTTGCTTCCATCGCCGGCACCCGCCGGCCCTGCGACTGCGAGCCGCCGAACTTACCAGATAGATCCGGGGTGCGCTACCCCGCCCTATGCCTGCTATTGACAGCAGGGCGGGCGGCACGTTCGCTGCGGTGCACAGGTAGAATCACCAGTTTAGACCCAATTGAGAGAAGGCCCATGGCTCAGCCACACAGTGCGCGCAGTCGCGCCATCGAACCCTTCCACGTGATGGCCCTGCTGGCGCGCGCCAACGAGCTGCAGGCTGCGGGCCACGACGTGATCCACCTGGAGATCGGCGAGCCGGACTTCACCACCGCCGCGCCCATCGTCGCGGCGGGCCAGGCTGCCTTGGCCGCCGGGCACACCCGTTACACCGCTGCCCGCGGCTTGCCGCAACTGCGTGAGGCAATCGCCGGGTTCTATGGCCAACGCTACGGTGTGGACCTCGACCCGGAGCGCGTGCTCATCACCCCGGGCGGTTCCGGCGCGCTGCTGCTGGCCAGCAGCCTGCTGGTCGATCCGGGCAAGCACTGGCTGCTGGCCGACCCGGGCTACCCGTGCAACCGCCACTTCCTGCGCCTGGTCGAAGGCGGTGCGCAGCTGGTGCCGGTGGGGCCGGAGGTCAATTACCAGCTGACCGCCGATCTGGTCGAGCGTCACTGGGACAAGGACACGGTCGGTGCCCTGGTGGCGTCGCCAGCCAACCCGACGGGCACGGTGCTCGATCGCGACGAGCTGGCCAGCCTTTCCAAGGCTACCCGCGAACGCCATGGGCATCTGGTGGTGGACGAGATCTACCACGGCCTCACCTACGGCATGGATGCGCCGAGCGTGCTGGAAGTCGACGATGAGGCCTTCGTCCTTAACAGTTTTTCCAAATATTTCGGCATGACCGGCTGGCGCCTGGGCTGGCTGGTGGCGCCGCCGTCGGCGGTAGCGGACCTGGAAAAGCTGGCGCAGAACCTCTACATCAGTGCTCCGAGCATGGCCCAGCATGCCGCGCTGGCCTGCTTCGAGCCGCAAACACTGGCCATCCTCGAGGAGCGCCGCGCCGAGTTCGCCCGCCGCCGCGACTACTTGTTGCCGGCATTGCGTGAGTTGGGCTTCGGTATCGCCGTGGAGCCGCAAGGCGCCTTCTATCTGTATGCCGATATCAGCGCGTTCGGCGGCGATGCCTTCGCGTTCTGCCGGCACTTCCTCGAAACCGAGCACCTGGCATTCACCCCGGGGTTGGACTTCGGTCGTCACCAGGCCGGCCACCATGTGCGTTTTGCCTACACCCAGAGCCTGCCGCGCCTGGAGGAGGCGGTGCAGCGCATCGCCCGTGGCCTGAAAAGCTGGCAGGGCTGACGGATGCTGTTTCCGCAACTGGAGCAGGCGCGCCTGCTGCGCCGCTATAAACGCTTCCTGGCCGACATCGAACTGGCCACCGGCGAGCAGCTGACCATTCACTGCCCCAACACTGGCTCCATGCTCAATTGCATGCGCGAAGGCGGGCAGGTGTGGTTCAGCCGCTCCAACGACCCCAAGCGCAAGCTGCCCGGTACCTGGGAGATCAGCGAAACGCCCCAGGGGCGGCTGGCCTGCATCAATACCGGGCGCGCCAATGCGGTGGTGGAGGAAGCGCTGCGGGCCGGAGTGATCACGGAGCTGGCCGGGTTCACCACGCTCAAGCGTGAAGTGGCGTATGGCGAGGAACGTAGCCGTATCGACTTCCACCTGGAGTTCGCCAATGGCGACAAGGCCTACGTCGAGGTCAAGAGCGTGACCCTCGGTTACCCCGATACTCCCGTGGCGGCGTTCCCCGACGCCGTCACCCAGCGTGGGGCCAAACACCTGCGAGAGCTGGCCGCCCTGGCACGCCAGGGCATCCGTGCGGTGCAGCTGTATTGCGTGAACCTGACCGGCATCGAGGCCGTGCGCCCGGCCCAGGAGATCGACGCCGCCTACGCCCAGGCACTGCGCGCCGCGGTGGCGGAAGGGGTCGAGGTGCTGGCCTACGGCACGCGCCTGGATGCCCAGCAACTGGTCATCGACCGGCCGCTGCCGGTATTGCTCAATCCGTAAGCCAGATGCCCTGGCTGTCTTCCCGGCAGTCCAGGGCTTCCAGCCATTCGCCCGCGCAGGGGCCAGTAATGCATTCGCCGCTTTCTATCAGGAACTGGGCCCCGTGATGGGCGCACTGGATCAGGCTCGCGCTGTCATCGAGAAAGCTGTCCGCCGCCCAGTTCAGCGGGATGCCCCGGTGCGGGCAGCGGTTGCGATAGAGGTGGACCGTGCCCTGGCGGCGCACGCCGAACAGCGCTATGCCGGCTACGCTGAAGGCGCGGCTGTGGCCCTCGGCGAGGTCGTTGGAGGCGCAGAGAAAATGCATCGCAGCGGAGTCTTCCGGTTAAGCCGTGTGACAAAGGGATGGCTTGACGCTTCAATGCGAATAATTATCAAATTGCCCGCATTCGTCGCGCCAGGCTGTCTATGGTGCGCACTTGTGCCGCCCGCCACAAGGTGTGCTGCCCGCCCTCTGCAAAGGAATCCGATGATGCGCCGTCCCGCTGCCTTGATTGCCCTGTGCGCCGGTCTTGCCCTGTCTACCCACACCATGGCCGCCGAGCTGCCACAGCGCTGGGTGAGCGCCGGTGGTGCCTTGAGCGAGTGGATCAGCGCCCTGGGCGGTGAGCAGCGCCTGGTCGGCGTCGACACCACCAGCCAGCACCCCGAGTCGCTCAAGGCGCTGCCCAGCATCGGTTACCAGCGCCAGTTGTCGGCCGAAGGCATCCTCAGCCTGCGCCCTGACGTGCTGGTGGGCACTGAGGAAATGGGGCCACCGCCGGTGCTGGCGCAGATCCGCAAGGCCGGGGTGCGGGTCGAGCTGTTCTCCAGCAAGGCCGAAGTGGGCGCGGTTGACGAGAATCTCAAGCACTTGGGGGCATTGCTCGGCGACGAGCACAAGGCCAAGACGTTGGCTGCCGATTACCGCCAGCAGCTGGAGGCGTTGCACAAACAGGTCGAGCAGGCCCAGGCCGGGCAGAAGGCGCCTGGCGTGTTGCTGCTGGTCGGGCATGCCGGCGCCAAGCCGATGATCGCCGGGCAGGGCACTGCCGGGGACTGGGTGCTGCGTCAGGCGGGAGGGCGCAATCTTGCCGACCACCAGGGCTACAAGAACTTCTCGGTGGAGGCCCTCGCCGCGCTTAACCCGGACGTGGTGGTGTTCTCCGACCGGGCCCTCAGTGGCGAACAGGCCTTGCAGGCACTGATCAAGGAAAACCCGGCCCTGGCGACGTCCCGTGCGGTGCGCGACAAGCGCCTGCTGTCGCTCGACCCGACGTTGCTGGTCGGCGGCCTCGGCCCGCGCCTGCCGGCCACCCTGCATGAGCTGGCCGCCAGCTTCTATCCCGCCGCCAAGGCCAGCCTCAATCCATGATGCCGCGGGTTCGACCACGTACGTTGTTCATTACCCTGGCCTTGCTGTGCCTGCTGGCGGTGTGGTTGTCGCTGGCGCTGGGGCCGGTCAGCCTGCCGCTGTTCGATACCCTGCGCGCCGGCCTGCGCCTGGTCGGGTTGCCGGTCAGCGGCGAGGGCCTGGAGCAGGCCGAGATGATCCTCGGCCAGATCCGCCTGCCGCGTACCCTGCTGGGGCTGGCGGTCGGCGCGGTGCTGGCATTGTCCGGCGTGGCGATGCAGGGGTTGTTCCGCAACCCGCTGGCCGATCCGGGGCTGGTCGGTGTCGCCAGTGGCGCCGCCCTGGGGGCCGCGGTGGCGATCGTCGGCGGCAGCTGGCTGGGCGGCATTCCTGACTGGTTCGCGCCTTATCTGTTGTCGTTGTGTGCCTTCGTCGGTGGCCTGGGCGTGACAGCGATGGTCTATCGCCTGGGGCGCCGCGACGGCCAGACCAACGTGGCGACCATGCTCCTGGCCGGTATCGCGATGACCGCGCTGGGCGGCTCGGCGGTGGGCCTGTTCACTTACCTGGCCGACGACGCCACCCTGCGTACCTTGACCTTCTGGAACCTGGGCAGCCTCAACGGCGCCAGCTACGAGCGGCTGTGGCCCTTGCTGCTGGTGGCGGCGGCCGTGGCCTTGTGGCTGCCGCGCCGGGCGCAGGCGCTCAACGCCTTGCTGCTAGGCGAGTCGGAGGCCCGGCACCTGGGTATCGAGGTAGAAAAGCTCAAGCGCGAGCTGGTGTTCTGCACCGCGCTCGGCGTGGGGGCGGCGGTCGCCGCGGCCGGCCTGATCGGCTTCATCGGCCTGGTGGTGCCGCACCTGGTGCGGCTGGTGGCGGGGCCGGATCATCGGGTGCTGCTGCCGGCTTCGTTGCTGGCGGGCGGTACCTTGCTGCTGTTCGCCGACCTGGTCGCGCGCCTGGCCCTGGCCCCGGCAGAGTTGCCGATCGGCATCGTCACCGCCTTTATCGGGGCGCCATTCTTCCTGTTCCTGCTGGTGAAGGTGCGCAACTGATGCTCGACGTCCAAGGGCTGTCTCTCAAACGTGGTGGGAGCCAGGTGCTGCACGACATCAACCTCACGTTGCGGCCAGGGCAGGTGCTAGGTGTGCTCGGGCCCAATGGCGCCGGCAAGAGCAGCCTGCTCGGCGTGCTGTGTGGCGAACTGGCGCCCACTGCCGGGCGCGTGCACCTCGAGGGCCTCGGGTTGGACGATTGGCCGGGCCAGGAGCGTGCCCGGCGCCTGGCGGTACTGCCGCAGGCGTCCAGCCTTGGCTTTGCCTTCAGTGTCGCGGAAGTGGTCGGTCTCGGCCGCCTGCCCCATGCCAGCGGCCGTCAGCGCGACCGGGAAATCGTCGAGGCGGCGCTGGCGGCGGCGGATGCTCAGCACCTGGTCGAGCGCAGCTACCTGGCGCTGTCCGGGGGGGAGCGCCAGCGCGTGCACCTGGCGCGGGTGCTGGCCCAGCTGTGGCCGGGCGAGCCCGGCACCACGCTGTTGCTGGATGAACCCACTTCTGCGCTGGACCCCCTGCATCAGCACACCACGCTGCAGGCGGTACGCAGTTTCGCCGACCGTGGCGCGTCGGTGCTGGTGATCCTGCATGACCTGAACCTGGCGGCGCGCTACTGTGACCATATTCTTTTGCTGGAGCAGGGCCGCGGCCATGCGCTGGGCACACCGCAACAAGTGCTGACTCCGACGGCGCTGCGGGCGGTGTTCGGCATCGACGTCCTGGTGCAACCTCACCCGGAGCGCGGCCATCCGCTGATCATCACTCGCTAGGAGGCATTCGCCATGCGCCATCCCTTGCTGTCCGGCTTGTCCATCTGTTTGGCGCTGGCGCTCGGCGGTTGCCAGGCGAGCCTGCCGCCCGTGCCGGCCTGGCAGGGTACCGAAGGCCGCGACAACGTCCAGCTGGGGCAGATCATCGAGTTGTCCAGCGGCCAGGTATTGAGCCCCGGGCAACTGGTCCAGCGCCTGGCCAATGCGCCACGGGTGCTGGTGGGTGAAAAGCACGACAATCCCGACCACCACCGCTTGCAGCTGTGGTTGCTGCGCGCCCTGGAGAGCCGCCGCGCGCAGGGCAGCCTGCTGCTGGAAATGCTCGAGCCGCAACAGCAGGCGCTGGTCGATGCGCAGAAGGGCAAGGCATCGCCTGCAGCCGACCTGCCGAAGGCGCTGGCCTGGCAGCCTGGCTGGGATTGGACGCTGTACGGGCCTATCGTGCGCGAGGCCCTTGGCCAGCCATACCCGCTACTGGCGGCGAACCTGTCGCCCGATGAAATCCGCCAGGCCTATCGCCAGCCGGCGACACCACCTGGCGACCGCTCCAATGCGCCGGCAGTGGTGCAGGCGCTGCTGGCTCAGGTGCGTGCCGGCCACTGCAACCTGCTGCCGGAAAGCCAGCTACCGGCGATGCTGGCGGTGCAGCAGCAGCGTGACCGGCGCATCGCCGAGCGCTTGCTGGCCGCGCCGCAGCCGGCGCTGTTGCTCACCGGCAGCTACCATGCGCGCAAGGATCTCGGCGTGCCGCTGCACCTGGCCGACCTCGACGCCAAGTCTGAAGACAAAGTGCTGTTGCTGGCGGAAGTGGGGGAAACGGTCGAGCCGGCCATGGCTGACTTCGTCTGGTACACCCCGGCGACACCGGAGCAGGACTACTGCGCCCAGCTGCGCAAGGGCCACTGAATCGCAGGCAAAAAAAGACCCGGCAAAAAGCCGGGTCAATAACCGTGATTAGCCTGATGAGGAGATAATCTGAGCGTCCGAACCAGGGAGCATTCAGGTTACCCAACCGGTCTCGCGACCAGTTGTGATAATCATAACGATTCTCATTTCGTAGTCAATGCCTTTCCGAGATTAATTTTCGTTCTTCTGGGATGGGGGTTGGCACTTGGCATCGAGCTGCTGGTTCAACGCCTGTTTGCGTTCGACCGGCAGGTCATTCCAGTGCATGTCTAGCAGGGCGCCCTCGATGGCATACAACAACACCTTCGAAGCCCGGAAACCTCGCGTTCTCACAGCCTGATAGGCACCCACCGCGCCGAGCCGGCGCAGGTCCGATGCACTGTGGATGCCGACAGCATGCAGCCATTGCGCGGAGGTTTTGCCAAGGTTTTTCAGATGCTGCAATTCATCGTTCATCGAGCCTCCTTGCGATGGCTGAACGGGTCGTGGGGATAAATCGCGAGCAGGTCAATGAGGAGTGTAGCGGGGGTTATGGATTACGCGGCCTTTTGCCATCGGCGCCGACGGGATGTAGCGCTCTGGCTGAACGGGAGCGGGCAAGCCCGCTCCCACGTGTGTCCGATCCACAAGGTTCGTGGCCACCGCCTTGTGCAGGCCGGACGCTTACCCTTGGCGTGGGCTGCGATAACGCATCCGCGTCCCGAACTTCACCGACATCAGGATCTCGTCGGCGCTCAGCTCGGCCGGGAAATACGTCCCGGAGATCTGCGCATGGGCCAGGCTCGCCCCTTCCAGGCCGTTTTCCCGCAGGTCCAGCCCGCGCAGGTCAGCGGCACGGAAGTAGGCGTCGGAAAAGTCGATGCCGCGTACATCCAGATCGCGCAGGTCGAGGCCGCGGAAGTCACCGCCGCGAAAGTCGATCGGCGAATCGCTGGGCTTCTCGCGGTTGAACGCCGCGATCTTCTCGTCGCGGATCATCGAGTACAGGACGTTGTCCAGCTGACGGGGCTGATTCATGGCGGCGCCTCCTCCGTGGGGTGTGATGATATTGTAATGACATCACTGGAGGGGCGCCGGACTTCAGGCGTGAACTGTCGACTGCTTCACGCCTGAAGGCTCAAAAACCGGGGAAATGCTGGCGGATCTGTTCGATCAACTGGTCCATGCTGGCGCTTTCCTGGGTGTTCACTCGCTTGCTGTGCTTTTGCTCTTCGGCATCGAGCGGATCGCGCGTCGCTTGCTGCGCCTTGACCACCTCCAGGGTGGCGTCCGACGGGTCGATGGCCTCGGCCTGGCGTTGCGCCAGCCAGCTGGCGATCACTGCGTCCGGGGCATGGCAGTCGAGGATCAGGAACGGCACGCCGGTCTCGCTGGCGACCTCGGCCGCGTCCTTGCGCTGCTCATGCTTGAGGTAGGTGGCGTCGAGCACCACCGGGAACCCGGCGTGCAGGATGATCTCTGCAAGTTCGTGCAGACGCTGGTAGGTGGCAACGCTGGCCTGCGTGTCGTAGATGCCTGCCTCCAGATGACCGGCATCGGCCGCCGATTGCTTGCCGAACAGGCGCTTGCGCTCCACATCCGAGCGCACGCGCACTGCGCCGAGCGCCTCGACCAGGCGCATTGCCACGTGGCTCTTGCCCACTGCCGATACGCCCTGGGTGATGGCCAGCAGGCGCGAAGGGATGGCGCTGTAGCTTTCGGCCAGGTTGGCATAGTTGCGGTAGGTGCGCAGGGTGGTGGCGCGCTGCACGCCGTCGGCCTCGGCCGGCATGCTGAACAGCGCGACCTTGGCTCGCACCAGGGCGCGGTAGGCCTTGTAGAAGTTCAGCAGTTCCAGGCCCTGGTAGTCGCCGGTCAACTCCAGGTACTGGCTGACGAAGCGGCGCGACAGGCACTTCAGGCCGCGGTCCTCGAGGTCCATGGCCAGGAAGCCGACGTCGGCGTAGACGTCGGTCAGGCGGAAGGGTTCGTTGAACTCGATGCAGTCGAAGATCACCACCTTGCCGTCGATCAGGGTGGCGTTGCCCAGGTGGATGTCACCGTGGCATTCGCGAATGAAACCATTGGCCTTGCGCGCTTCCAGCAGACCGTGCAGGCGCTTGAAGCTGTCCTGGGCCCAGGCTTGCAGTGCGTCGAGCTGCTGCAGGTCGGCCTTGTCGCTGAGGAACGGACGGATCTGTTCGAAGTTCTGCTCCACCGGCGCCATCACCGCGTCCGGCGTGCCCAGCGGGTGCTCGACCGGCACCTTGGGCGCCTGCAGGTGGAACTCGGCGATCTGCCGCGCCATCTGGTCGATATGCCCGGCATTCAGCTCGCCGTTGGCCTGAAGGGTGCTGAGCATTTGGCCCTGGGGGAACTGGCGCATTTTCAGCGCGTACTCGATCGCCGGGCCTTCGCCGCCGATCTGCGGCGCTTCGACGCTACCGGTGATCGGCAGCACTTCCAGGTACAGACCTTCGGTCAGGCGCTGGTTCAGGCGCAGCTCTTCGTTACAAAAATGCCCGCGCTGGTCGAGGCCGGTGAAGTCGAGGAAGCCGAAGTTCATCGGCTTCTTGATCTTGTAGGCAAACTCGCCGGTGAGCAGGACCCAGGAGATATGCGTCTCGATGAGCTCGAAGCCCGCAACCGGGTGCGGATAGAGGGCGGGGTTCTGCAGCGCGCTGATCAGGGCTTGGCTCACGGATCATCCTTTAAGGGGGTCAGGGAATTCGAATCGAACATTATGGTCAATGGTGCCGTCCCTGCAAACCGCCGAGGGGCGCCTGCCTCCCTTTTCCAATGTGCGTATAATCCGCCGCCATGACTCGTACCCGAAATTCCCGCACCCCAAAAAAACGCCCGACCGGCCGCGCCCGTGCCTGGCTGGGCTGGGCGCTCAAGCTCAGCCTGGTCGGCCTGGTACTGATAGCCGGCTTCGCGGTCTACCTCGACGCCACTGTCCAGGAGAAGTTCTCCGGCAAGCGCTGGACCATCCCGGCCAAGGTGTATGCCCGGCCGCTGGAGCTGTTCGTCGGCCAGAAACTGAGCCGCAACGACTTCCTCACCGAGCTCGATGCCCTCGGCTACCGTCGGGAAAGCGCGGCCAACGGCCCGGGCGCGGCGTCGGTCAATGGCAACACCGTCGACCTCAATACCCGTGGCTTCCAGTTCTACGAGGGCATGGAACCGGCGCAGTTCGTGCGCGTGCGCTTCTCCGGCGATTATGTCGCGGGCCTCAGCGGCGCCAATGGCGGCAAGCTCGACGTGGTGCGCCTTGAGCCGCTGATGATCGGCGGCATCTACCCGAAGAATCTCGAAGACCGCATCCTGATCAAGATCGATCAGGTGCCGCCGTATCTGGTGGAAACCCTGATCGCCACCGAGGACCGCGACTTCTACAGCCACTTCGGTGTGTCGCCCAAGTCCATCGCCCGCGCGGTGTGGGTCAACACTTCGTCCGGCGCCATGCGCCAGGGCGGCAGTACCCTGACCCAGCAGTTGGTGAAGAACTTCTTCCTCACCAACGAGCGCAGTCTCAGCCGCAAGCTGACCGAAGCGATGATGTCGCTGCTCCTGGAAGTGCACTACGACAAGCACGAGATCCTCGAGGCCTACCTGAACGAAGTGTTCATCGGACAGGACGGCCAGCGCGCCGTGCACGGCTTCGGTCTGGCCAGCCAGTTCTTCTTCAGCCAGCCGCTACAGGAGCTCAAGCTGCACCAGATCGCCCTGCTGGTGGGCATGGTCAAGGGCCCGTCATACTACAACCCGCGCCGCCACCCCGAGCGCGCCCTGCAGCGGCGCAACCTGGTGCTCGACCTGCTCGCCGAGCAAGGCGTGGCCACTCAGGACGTGGTCGACGCGGCGAAGAAGATGCCCCTGGGCGTGACCAAGCGCGGCAGCCTGGCCGACAGCTCGTTCCCGGCCTTCCTCGACCTGGTCAAGCGTCAGCTGCGCCAGGACTACCGCGACGAAGACTTGACCGAAGAAGGCCTGCGCATCTTCACCAGTTTCGACCCGATCCTGCAGATGAAGGCCGAAACCGCCATGAGCGAGACCTTCAAACGCCTGGCCGGGCGCAAGGGCGCCGACGAAGTCGAGTCGGCGATGGTCGTCACCAACCCGGAAACCGGTGAGGTGCAGGCGCTGATCGGCAGCCGCCAGTCGGGCTTCGCCGGTTTCAACCGCGCCATCGATGCAGTGCGGCCGATCGGTTCACTGGTCAAGCCGGCGGTCTACCTGACAGCGCTGGAACAGCCGAGCAAGTTCACCCTCACCAGCTGGGTGCAGGACGAGCCGTTCTCGGTCAAGGGCGCCGATGGCCAGGTATGGCGGCCGCAGAACTACGACCGCCGGCCCCATGGCACCATCTACCTGTACCAGGGCCTGGCCAACTCCTACAACCTGTCCACCGCCAAGCTGGGCCTTGAAGTGGGCGTGCCCAACGTGATCAAGACCATCGCCCGGCTCGGCGTGCAGGTCGACTGGCAGGCGTTCCCGTCGATGCTGCTGGGCGCCGGCGGCATGTCGCCGATGCAGGTGGCGACCATGTACCAGACCATCGCCAACGGCGGCTTCAATACGCCGATGCGCGGTATCCGCAGCGTGCTCACCGCCGAAGGCGAGCCGCTCAAGCGCTACCCGTTCCAGATCCAGCAGACCTTCGACCCGGGTTCGATCTACCTGGTGCAGAACGCCATGCAGCGGGTGATGCGTGAAGGTACCGGGCGCTCGGTGTACAGCACGCTGCCGAGCTCGCTGACCCTGGCTGGCAAGACCGGCACCAGCAACGACTCGCGCGACAGCTGGTTCTCCGGTTTCAGCCAGGACCTGCTGGCGGTGGTCTGGCTGGGCCGCGACGACAACGGCAAGACGCCGTTCACCGGTGCCACCGGCGCGTTGCAGGTGTGGACCAGCTTCATGAAGAAGGCCGACCCGCTGCCGCTGGACATGCCGCAGCCGGACAACGTGGTGCAGGCCTGGATCGACCCTTACAGCGGCCAGGGTTCCGACGGCAGCTGTCCGGGAGCGGTGCAGATGCCGTATATTCGCGGCAGTGAACCGCCCGCAGGCGCCGCCTGTGGCGGCGAGCAAAACCCGGCCGAACAGGTGATGGACTGGGTCAAGGGCTGGATGAATTGAGCGCGAGCTTCTGAAGAGGGTGTGAAGTGAACAAGTGGTGGATTCCTGCCGTGGCGGCAGTGACCGTTCTGCACGGCTGTGCCAGCGTCCCGCGTGGCAACATTCCGGTGGTCGATTCGAGCACCCGGGTCTCCAACAGCGAGCGCGTCTCGGCCAACCGCACGTCGGCCTATCCGACCAGCGGCGGCAGCAGCCAGGCCCAGTCATTGCCGGAAGACTCCGGCGTCACCGTGATGATCCCGCAGGGGACAGGCGGCGCGCCGATCCAGTCGTTCCCGGCAGGCACCGGGCCTGCGCCGATCAGCACCGGCCCGATCACCCCGGGCCCGGTCAGCAGCGGGCCGATCACGACCAATCCCAACCCGATTGCCGACGAACCGTTCGACATCGCCTCGATGAGCAACCCGGCGCCGGTGACCAGTGCCCCGACTGGTATCCCGCGTGGCAACGCCTCCAGTGGCGGCCTGTCGGCCGACGAGCAGCTCGACGGCCCGGTGCTGGCCTTGCTCACCACTGCCCAGCAGCAGCAGGGTAGCGGCGACTTCAACGGCGCCGCGTCGAGCCTGGAGCGTGCCCAGCGCATTGCCCCGCGTGAGCCGCAGGTGCTGTTCCGCCTGGCCCAGGTGCGCCTGTCCCAGGGCGATGCGGCGCAGTCCGAGCAACTGGCGCGCCGTGCCCTGACCTACGCCAACGGTCGCCCAGACCTGCAGGCCCAGCTGTGGAACACCATCGCCCAGGCCCGTGAAAAGCAGGGTGACAGTGCAGGGGCGGCCCTGGCGCGGCAGAAGGCGCGGGTCAACCTGTGATGGAACAGCGCATTCTCGATATCGCCGACCAACTGCTGCTGATCGAGCAGGAGCTCAAGGTCCAGGGCTGGTGGAGCGACGCCACCCCCAGTGCCGAGGCGTTGGCCAGCGTGGAGCCGTTCGCGGTGGACCGCATGAGCTTCGAGCAGTGGCTGCAGTGGATCTTCCTGCCGCGCATGAAGCTGATCCTCGAGCACGGGCATCCGTTGCCCAACGCCTCGGGCATCCTGGTGATGGCCGAGACGGTGTTCGTCGACCGCCCGGAACAAAGCCGCGAGCTACGGCGTTTGCTCGCAACTTTCGACCAATTGATCGCGCCTTGCGCCTGATTTCTACCGTTTTTCCTTCAAGGGCCGCAGATTGTGGCCCTTTTTTATGGAAATCTTATTTTTCCTGCTGCTGCTCGCGCCATTAGTGGTGGTGAGAATTCATCTTGAAGAAAAATTGGCAATAATTTCTCTTGACTTGTGAGCGCCGAATCACAAGAATCCAGATTCCGCTGTAGAGGGACTGCCAGAAGCAGACCCGCTAAGCAGATCATGAGGCGCACACCCGCGCCGACTTGTAACACCCCGCAACGCGTTACCTCGCGCTGGGTGGGAAGGCCCGCAACACACCAGGGTATTCCCAATACTTGCTCAGTCAGTGCTGACGTTCGCTCATGCTCTGCTTGGCAGTAAACCTAATAAGACCCGCTCAGTGAGGGCGGTATTCTGGCGTTTTAGAGGTGAACAACGTGGAGCTCTTATCCGGCGCTGAAATGGTCGTCCGCTTTTTGCGCGACGAAGGCGTTAAGCACATCTACGGGTACCCTGGCGGTGCTCTCCTTCATGTTTACGATGCCTTGTTCAAGGAACCGGAAGTCCAGCACATCCTGGTTCGTCACGAGCAGGCTGCCACCCATATGGCGGACGGTTACGCCCGTGCCACCGGCAAGGCCGGCGTGGTGCTGGTGACTTCCGGCCCAGGCGCGACCAATGCCATCACCGGCATTGCCACCGCCTACATGGATTCCATCCCGATGGTCATCCTGTCTGGCCAGGTGCCCAGCACCATGGTCGGCACCGATGCGTTCCAGGAAACCGACATGATCGGTATCTCCCGGCCGATCGTGAAGCATAGCTTCATGGTCAAGCACGCCTCGGAAATCCCCGAAGTCCTGAAAAAAGCCTTCTATCTGGCGCAGTCCGGCCGTCCCGGCCCGGTCGTGGTCGACATTCCAAAAGATATGACCAACCCGGCCGAGAAGTTCGAGTACATCTACCCGAAAAAGGTCAAGCTGCGTTCCTATAGTCCGGCCCTGCGCGGCCATTCCGGGCAGATCCGCAAGGCAGCCGAAATGCTCCTCGCGGCCAAGCGCCCGGTGGTCTACTCCGGTGGCGGCGTGATTCTCGGCGGTGGCTCCGAAGCCCTGACCGAAATCGCCAAGTCGTTGAACCTGCCGGTCACCAACACCCTCATGGGCCTTGGTGGCTTCCCAGGCACCGACCGCCAGTTCCTCGGCATGCTCGGCATGCACGGCAGCTACACCGCCAACCTGGCCATGCACAACGCCGACGTGATCTTCGCTGTCGGTGTGCGTTTCGACGACCGCGTGGTCAACGGCCCGGCCAAGTTCTGCCCGAACGCCAAGATCATTCACATCGACATCGACCCGGCGTCGATCTCGAAGATGATCAAGGCCGACGTGCCGATCGTCGGTCCGGTCGAGAGCGTGTTGAGCGAAATGCTCGGCATCCTCAAGGAAATCGGCGAGCAGCCCGACAAGGCGGCGCTCGATGCCTGGTGGAAGCAGATCGACGAATGGCGTGGCGACGGCGAGCTGTTCCCCTACGACAAGGGCGACGGCAACATCATCAAGCCGCAACAGGTCATCGAGACCCTGTGCGAAGTGACCAAGGGCGATGCCTTCGTCACCTCCGACGTGGGCCAGCACCAGATGTTCGCGGCGCAGTACTACCGCTTCAACAAACCCAACCGCTGGATCAACTCCGGTGGCCTGGGCACCATGGGCTTCGGTTTCCCGGCGGCCATGGGCATCAAGCTCAACTTCCCCGACCAGGACGTGGCCTGCGTTACCGGTGAAGGCAGCATCCAGATGAACATCCAGGAGCTGTCCACCTGCATGCAGTACGGCCTGCCGGTGAAGATCGTCAACCTGAACAACGGTGTGCTGGGCATGGTTCGCCAATGGCAGGACATGTCCTACAACGGTCGCCACTCGCATTCCTATGTCGAGTCGCTGCCGGACTTCGTCAAGCTGGCCGAGGCCTATGGCCATGTGGGCATGCGCATCACCAGCCTGAAAGACCTCAAGCCGAAACTGGAAGAGGCTTTCGCGATGAAGGACCGCCTGGTGTTCATCGACATCGCGGTCGACCGGACCGAGCACGTCTATCCGATGCAGATCAAGGACGGCTCGATGCGTGACATGTGGCTGAGCAAGACGGAGCGTACCTGACATGCGGCACATCATCTCCCTGCTGCTGGAAAACGAACCCGGTGCCTTGTCTCGCGTGGTCGGCCTGTTCTCCCAGCGCAACTACAACATTGAAAGCCTGACCGTGGCGCCGACCGAAGACCCGACCCTGTCGCGTCTGACGCTGACCACCGTTGGCCATGACGAAGTGATCGAACAGATCACCAAGAACCTCAACAAGCTGGTCGAAGTGGTCAAGCTTGTCGACCTGTCGGAAAGCGCCCACATCGAGCGCGAACTGATGCTGGTCAAGGTCAAGGCCACGGGTGCCCAGCGCGCCGAGATCAAGCGCACCACGGATATCTTCCGTGGCCAGATCGTCGACGTGACCGCCAGCGTGTACACCGTGCAGCTGAGCGGCACCAGCGACAAACTGGACAGCTTCATCCAGGCCATCGGCACCGCATCGATTCTCGAAACCGTGCGCAGTGGCGTCACCGGCATTGCCCGTGGCGACAAAGTGCTCAGCATCTAACTTCAAAAATAGCGATGGCTCCGCAGGGGCCGAGATATAACCAGGGGTATTTTCATGAAAGTTTTCTACGACAAAGACTGCGACCTCTCCATCATCCAGGGCAAGAAAGTCGCCATCATCGGCTACGGCTCCCAGGGTCACGCCCAGGCGTGCAACCTGAAGGACTCCGGTGTGGACGTTACCGTCGGTCTGCGTAAAGGTTCGGCCACCGTTGCCAAGGCTGAAGCCCACGGCCTGAAAGTGGCCGACGTGGCCAGCGCCGTCGCTGCCGCCGACCTGGTCATGATCCTGACCCCGGACGAGTTCCAGGGCCAGCTGTACAAGAACGAGATCGAGCCGAACATCAAGAAGGGCGCCACCCTGGCCTTCTCCCACGGCTTCTCGATCCACTACAACCAGGTCGTGCCGCGTGCCGACCTCGACGTGATCATGATCGCGCCGAAGGCCCCGGGCCACACCGTGCGTTCCGAGTTCGTCAAAGGCGGCGGCATCCCTGACCTGATCGCCATCTACCAGGACGCTTCGGGCAACGCCAAGAATGTCGCCCTGTCCTACGCCGCTGGCGTCGGTGGCGGCCGTACCGGCATCATCGAAACCACCTTCAAGGACGAGACCGAAACCGACCTGTTCGGTGAGCAGGCCGTTCTCTGCGGCGGTACCGTCGAGCTGGTCAAGGCCGGTTTCGAAACCCTGGTCGAAGCGGGCTACGCCCCGGAAATGGCCTACTTCGAGTGCCTGCACGAGCTGAAGCTGATCGTTGACCTCATGTACGAAGGCGGCATCGCCAACATGAACTACTCGATCTCCAACAACGCCGAGTACGGTGAGTACGTCACCGGCCCTGAAGTCATCAACGAAGAATCCCGCAAGGCCATGCGCAACGCTCTGAAGCGCATCCAGGACGGCGAGTACGCGAAGATGTTCATCAGCGAAGGCGCCACCAACTATCCTTCGATGACCGCCAAGCGCCGCAACAACGCCGCCCACGGCATCGAGATCATCGGCGAGCAGCTGCGTTCGATGATGCCGTGGATCTCGGCCAACAAGATCGTCGACAAGACCAAGAACTGAGTCTTGCGTCGATAATGAAAAACGCGGCTTCGGCCGCGTTTTTTCGTTTGCGCGGTCAGCTTCTGGTATAAAGCGACCAGTGGCTCGCTGTCAGAACCGTTTTGCAGAGCCCATGTCGAACATATTCCACCCTGTTGCAAGGTACTTTTCATGAGCGAACGTCCCGAAGAGCCGAACAAGCCCTCCGACGCCGAAAGCCTGCTACCTGTCGATGAGCACGTTGAAGAAGGCCACGACGCCGAAGGGCGCAAGGTGCGTCACCGCGGTATCTATCTGCTGCCCAACCTGTTCACCACCGCGAACCTGTTCGCCGGCTTCTATTCCATCATCAGCTCGATGAGCGCGCAGAGCGCCCTGAGCGCGGGTGATCCACGCGAGGCGAGCAAGTACTTCGCCTTCGCCGCCATCGCCATCTTCGTCGCCATGGTCCTCGACGGCCTCGACGGCCGCGTGGCGCGCATGACCAATACGCAAAGCGCCTTCGGTGCCGAGTACGACTCGCTGTCGGACATGGTCGCCTTCGGTGTGGCCCCGGCGCTGCTGGCGTTCGGCTGGGCCCTGGGCGACATGGGCAAGGTCGGCTGGATGGTCGCCTTCATCTATGTGGCCGGCGCTGCGCTGCGCCTGGCGCGCTTCAACACCCAGGTCGGCACCGCCGACAAACGTTACTTCATCGGCCTGGCCAGCCCGGCGGCGGCCGGCGTGGTGGCCGGTACCGTCTGGGCGTTCAGCGACTACGGCATCCAGGGTTCCAAGCTGTCGTTCCTGGTGGCGCTGCTGGTGGCGGCCGCCGGCATGCTGATGGTCAGCAACATCAAGTACAACAGCTTCAAGGAGCTCGACCTCAAGGGCCGCGTGCCCTTTGTCGCGATCCTCGCCGTGGTGCTGGTGTTTGCCGTGGTGTTCAGCGATCCGCCGCGCATCCTGCTGCTGATCTTCCTCGCCTATGCTGCTTCGGGGCCGATCCAGTTCCTGTTGCGGGCGCGCCGTCGCAAATCCTGACAAGGATTTAATCGCGGAATAACCTGCCGGCTCCATAGTCTTACGTGTACATCAGTTACCCGTACTGTGGAGCCGCCATGCTCATCAAGCTTCCCCGATCCAGCGACTGCAAGTCGTCCGAGATCACCCCCGAAAGTTTCTACCTCTCCCGTCGCAAGCTGCTGGGCGCCAGCCTTGCAGGTGCAGCCCTGGGCGCCTTGCCTCGGTTGGGCGCCGCGGCGGAGGTTTCCCGTTATGCCGATGTCGAGGCGGGCAGCGCGCCTCGCTGGTTCAGCGACAAGCTCGGCGCCACGCGCTGGCAGGCGGTCACCGTCAGCGGCGAAGCCATCACGCCGTTCAAGGACGCGACCCACTACAACAACTTCTATGAGTTCGGGCCCGACAAGGGCGACCCGGCGGCCAATGCCGGCAGCCTGAAGACCGAGCCGTGGAGCCTGGTGGTCGATGGCGAAGTGGCCAAGCCCGGGCGTTATGCGCTGGAGGACTTCGTCAAACCGTACCAGCTCGAGGAGCGCATCTATCGCCTGCGCTGTGTGGAGGCCTGGTCGATGGTGATTCCCTGGCTGGGCTTCCCGTTGGCCGAGGTACTCAAGCAGGTCGAGCCAACCTCAAAGGCGCGCTATATCCGTTTCGAAACCCTGGAAGACCCCAAGCGCATGCCTGGGCAGCGCTCCGGCTTCGCCCTGATCGACTGGCCCTATGTGGAAGGGCTGCGTCTGGATGAGGCGATGAACCCGCTGGCGATCCTGGCGGTGGGCATGTATGGCCGTGAACTGGCCAACCAAAACGGCGCGCCGCTGCGCCTGGTAGTGCCCTGGAAGTACGGCTTCAAGAGCATCAAGTCGATCGTGCGCATCAGCCTGGTGGCAGAACAACCTGCGACTACCTGGCAGGGGTTGGCGCCGGACGAGTACGGCTTCTATGCCAACGTCAACCCGACGGTGGACCACCCGCGCTGGACCCAGGCCCGCGAGCGGCGCCTGCCCAGCGGGCTGTTCAGCCCCAATGTGCGCGATACGCTGATGTTCAACGGCTATGCCGATGAAGTGGCGTCGCTGTATACCGGCCTCGACCTGCGGAAGAACTATTGATGCGCTATCCGTGGCTGCGCCTGGCGATCTTCGTGATCGGGTGCCTGTTTCCCGTGTGGTGGTTGTATGAGGCAGCCATGGGGCTGCTCGGCCCGGATCCGGGAAAGATCATGGTGGATCGCCTTGGCCTGGGGGCACTGGTGTTCCTGTTGATTACCCTGAGCATGACACCGCTGCAGCGGTTGACGGGGTGGGCGGGGTGGATCGTCGTGCGGCGCCAGCTGGGGCTGTGGTGCTTTGCTTATATAGTGCTGCACCTGACGGCGTACCTGGTGTTCATCCTGGGGCTGGACTGGGGGCAGTTCGGCGTTGAGCTGCGCAAGCGGCCCTACATCATTGTCGGTGCATTGGGTTTTCTTGGCTTGCTGGCGCTGGCGGTCACGTCCAACCGGTATAGCCAGCGGCGCCTTGGGGCGCGGTGGAAGAAGCTGCACCGGCTGGTCTATGTGATTCTCGGGCTTGGGCTGCTGCACTTCCTGTGGATCGTACGCTCGGACCTGAAGGAGTGGGCGGTGTATGCCGCTATCGGGGTGTTTTTGCTGGTGTTGCGTATACCCCCGGTGTGGCGGCGTGTTCCACGGCTGGTGGGGCGGGGGAGGGCGGCCTGAAATCTTTCTTTAATAAAAGGTTGACGCCCTCTCAGATCCCCTTATAATGCGCCCCACTTCCAGCGACATCGGAACGAAAAATTCCTTGAATATCAATGAGTTGATCGATCAAGAGGGTTGCGGAGGTGCTTCGATCACCAGATCGGCAGCGGTGAAAAAGGCAGTTGACAGCAGGTTGTAACGCTGTATGATTCGCCTCCCGCTACGAGAGATCG